>NZ_JBSFJF010000004.1:0-201419 GCF_053597915.1 Streptomyces sp. NPDC001219
GCGTCGATCACCTCCCGGTGATCACGCCAGCGTCCGCCCCGCTTCGGCGTCCGGTCCGGAAGCAACGGCTCGATCCGCGCCCACTGCGCATCTGTTAACGGCACACCCAGACCAACGACCAGCTGATCCAAACGAAACTGCCTAGCCGGAGCGCCGAGGGGCTGAAGCGCCGGGGAGCCGGGAAGTCGCGCTGCCCGGCGGTCGGTTGGCCGGAGGGTTGTCCGTCGGGCGGCCGTCAGCCGGCTCGGGGACGGTCGTCAGCCGTCGAACAGTCACCAGCCGCCGTCTCCCGTACGGTCGGCCGGGGCCGCCGCGCCAGATGATCGTCCGGGACGCTGAAGGAGCACCCGGCACCCGGCCCGGGCGGCCGATGACCGGGACGAGCGGCGGCCTGTGACCGGCGCCCCGAAGCCCGGTGATCCGCGCCGCCCCAGCCAGCGATAACCGCCCGGCACCCGTCCCGGCTCAGCCCAGCGGATGTGCTGCAAGCAGTTCGCCGAGGGACTCCTCGTGGGCGGCGGCGGGGCCGAGGGACAGTTCGAGCTGCTTGGCCCAGGCGTGGTAGCGGTGCAGCGGATAGTCGGTGTCGGCGCCGAAGCCGCCGTGCAGATGCTGGGCGGTCTGGACGACGCGGCGTACGCCCTCCGAGGCCCAGATCTTGGCCACCGCGACATCTCCGGCGAGCGGTAGCGGGCCGTCCGCTTCGGTGGTGATGCGCCAGGCGGCCTGCCACAGCGTGGCCTCCATGGCGCGCAGGTCGATGAAGCGGTCGGCGGACTGGCAGGCGACCGCCTGGAAGGTGGCCACCGGGAACCCGAACTGTTCGCGCTTGCTGGTGTAGTCGCTGGTCATGGCCAGTACGCGCTCGCCGAGCCCCAGGGCGAGGGCGCAGGTGCCGGTGGTCAGAACGTTGCGCAGCGCATCCCACGCGGTGGGGTCGGTGATCGTTTCCCTGGCGCTGATACGAACGGAATCCAGCCGGACCTCGGCCTGCCGCTCTCCGCTGGTGGATATCTGGTCGGCGAGCGTGAGTCCTGGGTGGGTGCGGGGGACGAGGGCGAGTACGGCGTGGCCGTCGGGGGTGTGGGCGGGGAGCAGGATGCGGTCCGCGGTTCTGGCCCAGGGGACACTGGTCTGAACGCCGTCGAGAACCCATTCGGTGCCTTCCTGATGGGCTTCCACGGCGAGGTCGGCCGGTTCGTGCCCGGTGCGGCCCTGGGCGGCGACGGTGACGACGAGCTCCCCGGAGCCGATCCGGGGGAGCACTTCCGTACGGAGTTCGTCGGTCGCACCACGCTGGAGGGTGAGCGCGGCGGCTCCGGACTCCAGCAGCGGTACCCGTGCCAGTACCTTGGCGGACTCGCGGAGTACGAGGCAGAGTGCGATCGGGTCCAGGCCTGCGCCGCCGTGCTCGGGCCCGATCGTCAGGCTCAGCAGATCGGCGTCGGCGAGCTTGCGCCACAACGCGCGGTCGAAGTCGTCCGCGACCGCGCCGGGGGTGAGCGCCGGGCTGGGCACACTGTCCGGAGCGACCCCCGAGAAGACGGCCCTCGCCGCTTCGACGGCGGCCTGCTGCTCCTCGGTGAAGGTGAAGTCCACTGCTCTGTCCTCCCACGCGGCGCGTCGATCTGACGAAGCGTCAAAATAGAACAGGTTGCAGGAATTGGGAATGGCGGAAGCGGCGGAAGGATGAGGGAGTCGGGGGCCGGGAGCGGCCAGTGAGCGGGTGGGAATGCTTGCGGGGCTTGGCTGGCACCTGTTTCGGAAGCTGCCCTTTGGTGCCCGTGCCCGTGCCCGTGCCCGTGCCCGTGCCGGCACCGGTTGTCGGTTGCCCGTTGCTGGTGTTCGCGTCGGTGCCGTGTGCTTGCCGGAGCGGAGGCGAAGCCCTTCCCCGCTTTTCACGGCAGGCACCGCTGACGGGTGGCCCCGTACAGCGCCCCGGGCCCGAGGCGCCGCCCGGTGGGGCGGCAGGGGCGGAGGCCGCTGGCATCCGCGCCCCGCCCGTCGCATGAGGCCGGTCCGCTTGGCTCGGTGTTGTCGGTCCTATCGGTCGAAGTCCAGCTCGACCTTCTCCGTGACCGGGTGGGACTGGCAGGCCAGGACGTAACCCGCGTCGACCTCGTCGGATTCCAGGGCGAAGTTGCGGTCCATGCGGACCTCGCCCGAGACCAGGAAGGCGCGGCAGGTGCCGCAGACGCCGCCCTTGCAGGCGTACGGGGCGTCCGCGCGGTTGCGCAGGACCGCGTCGAGCAGCGATTCGCTGTCGTGGACGGGCCAGCTGCCGGAGCGGCTGTCGAGGGTGGCGGTGACGGTGCTGTGCGCGGGGGTGGCGGCTCGGGGGGCGGTCGGGGCGCCGTTGTCGACGTGGAAGATCTCTTCGTGGATGTGGGTGCGGGGGACCTCGAGGGCGCGGAGGGCGCGTTCGGCGCCCTGGACCAGGCCGTAGGGGCCGCAGAGGTACCAGCCGTCTACGGAGTCGATCTTCAGGAGCGAGGGCAGCAGGGAGCGGAGGCGGGCCTCGTCCAGGCGGCCGGAGGGCAGGCCGGCCTGTTGTTCCTCGCGGGAGAGGGCGTGGATGAGCTGGAAGCGCTGCGGATAGCGGTCCTTGAGGTCGGCCACCTCCTCCAGGAACATCGTCGACGCCGCCGTCCGGTCACTGCGAATGAGGCAGAAGCGGGCGTCCGGCTGCTGGGCGAGCAGGGTGGCGGCGATGGACAGCACGGGGGTGATGCCGCTGCCGCCGACGATTCCGACGAAGTGGCCGGGGCGTGGTTCGAGGGTGAACCGGCCTGCCGGGGCCATCACGTCCACTGTGTCGCCGACCGCCAGTTCCTTGAGGGCGTACGTCGAGAACGCACCGTCCTCGACCAGCCGGATGCCCACCCGGAGTACGGGCTGGTCGGTGGCCGGGGTGCAGATGGAGTACGTACGGCGGATCTCCTGGCCGTCGACCGATCTGCGCAGCGCGATGTGCTGCCCGGGGGTGTGCCGGAAGGCCGTGCGCAGCTCGGGCGGGACCTCGAAGGTGACGGCCACCGCGTCGTCCGTGAGCCGCTCGATCTCCCGGACCTGGAGCGGGTGGAACATCACAACTCCTTGAAGTGGTCGAAGGGTTCGCGGCAGGACTCACAACGGCGCAGCGCCTTGCATGCCGTGGAGGAGAACCGGCTGAGCAGGGTGGTGTCGGTCGATCCGCAGTTGGGGCAGCGGATGGTGAGGTCGACGGCGACCGGTCCGCCGGCCGGCCCCGTGGGGCGGGGCGGGGCGATCCCGAACTCGGCGAGCTTGCGGCGGCCCTCGGCGGTGATCGCGTCCGTCGTCCATGGAGGGCTGAGGACCGTACGGACCTCGACCTCGGGTATGCCGTGGTCGTGCAGCACCCGCTCGATGTCCGCCGACATCGCCTCGATGGCGGGGCAGCCGGTGTACGTCGGGGTGAGTTGCACCTCGACCCGGTCGGGGGCCGTGAGCTGCACACCGCGCAGCACACCCAGCTCGGCGAGGGTGAGCACCGGCAGCTCGGGGTCGGGAACGGAGCCGGCCAGCGCCAGCAGTTCCTCTTCGAGGGCGGTGGTGGTCACCATGTCGCCCCCGGGTGGCTGCGATGGAGGTGCTGCATCTCGGCGAGCAGCCGTCCGAACGATTCGGTGTGCAGGCCCTGGCGGCCCGCCCCGGCCCGCCAGGCGCCGTGTGCGGGGCCTTCGGGGACGCTGAGGGTGGCTTGCTCCAGCCCGGCGGTGACGCGGGTGGTCCACTCGTCGTGCAGGGCTGCCCAGGGCACCGTCTCCAGTCCGTCCACCGGCTCGAAGAGTTCGCCGGTGAAGCGCCACAGGGAGTCCAGGGCACGCTGCATCCGGGCGTGACTCTCGTCCGTGCCGTCGCCCAGGCGCAGCGTCCACTGGTGGGCGTGGTCGCGGTGGTAGGCGACCTCCTTGACCGCCTTTCCGGCCAGGGGCGCCAACTCGTTCCCGGTGGTGGCGAGATGGTCGAACAGCAGCTCCTGGTACGTGGAGAAGTAGAGCTGGCGGGCGATGGTGTGGGCGAAGTCGCCGTTGGGCTGCTCCACGAGCTGGAGGTTGCGGAACTGCCGCTCCTCACGCAGATAGGCCAGCTCGTCCTCGTCCCCGGCCAGGGAGAGCAGCACACGGGCCTGGCCGAGCAGGTCCAGCGCGATGTTGGCCAGGGCGACCTCCTCTTCCAGGACCGGGGCGTGGCCGGCCCACTCGCCCAGGCGGTGGGAGAGGACCAGGGCGTCGTCACCGAGGGGCAGGGCCGGGGTGGCGGTGAGGTTCCTCAAAGGTGATGCACCCCGTCCGGGATCTCGTAGAAGGTCGGGTGGCGGTAGGGCTTGTCGCCGGCCGGCTCGAAGAAGGCGTCCTTCTCGTCCGGGGAGGAAGCGGTGACCTGTGCTGAGGGCACCACCCAGATGGAGACGCCTTCCGAGCGGCGGGTGTAGAGGTCGCGGGCGTTGCGCAGCGCCATCTCGGCGTCCGGGGCGTGCAGGCTCCCGGCGTGGGTGTGGGAGAGACCGCGGCGGCTGCGGACGAAGACCTCCCACAGAGGCCAGTCGGTGGGCGCCACGGCGGTGGCGGCGTTTTCGGCGGGGAGCGGTGTCGTCATCGGGTGGCCTTCCCGTGCTTGGCGGCGTGGGCGGCGGCTGCCTCGCGCACCCAGGCGCCTTCCTCATGGGCCTGTCGCCGGCGGGTGATCCGTTGTTCGTTGCAGGGGCCGTTGCCCTTGAGGACCTCGCGGAACTCGGCCCAGTCGATCGGGCCGAAGTCCCAGTGGCCCCGCTCGTCGTTCCAGGTCAGGTCCGGGTCGGGGAGGGTCAGCCCGAGGGACTCGGCCTGGGGGACGCAGATGTCCACGAAGCGCTGGCGCAGTTCGTCGTTGGAGTGCCGCTTGATCTTCCAGGCCATGGACTGCGCCGAGTGCGAGGACTCGTCGTCCGGCGGCCCGAACATCATCAGGGACGGCCACCACCAGCGGTTCACCGCGTCCTGCGCCATGGCGTGCTGGGCCTCGGTGCCGCGGCTGAGGGCCAGCAGGAGTTCGTAGCCCTGGCGCTGGTGGAAGGACTCCTCCTTGCAGATGCGGACCATGGCACGGGCGTAGGGGCCGTACGAGCACCGGCACAGCGGAACCTGGTTGGTGATCGCCGCGCCGTCCACGAGCCAGCCGATGGCTCCGACGTCGGCCCAGGTCAGGGTCGGGTAGTTGAAGATCGAGGAGTACTTCTGGCGGCCGGAGTGCAGCTTGTCCAGCAGTTCGTCGCGGCCGGTGCCCAGGGTCTCGGCGGCGCTGTAGAGATACAGGCCGTGGCCGGCCTCGTCCTGCACCTTCGCCATCAGGATCGCCTTGCGGCGCAGGGACGGCGCCCGGGTGATCCAGTTGGCTTCCGGCTGCATGCCGATGATCTCGGAGTGGGCGTGCTGCGCTATCTGCCGCACGAGTGTCGAGCGGTAGGCGTCCGGCATCCAGTCCCGCGGTTCAATGCGCTCTTCCGCGGCCACGGTGGCGTCGAATGCGGCCTCTCGGGCCGTCTCTTCCGGCGCGATCGTCGTCATGTGGTGCCCCCTCGCTGCTCCCGACCGACCGATCGTTCGGTTCAATGGTGAGTGGGCGGACCTCGGGTGTCAAGCCTGTGGATAACGCGGGGGAAGGTGTGCCCGGCGGTGCCGCGTAGGTACGGTTCCGGAGCGGAGTCATCGCTTGGATTCTGGGAACGGGGCGGGAATGCAGTCATACGGGGACGAATCGCGGCCACTGGCCGCGCTCTCGCTGCCCTCGCGGATCGTCATCGGAGTGGCGGCCTGCGCCATCGCGGTCGTCGTCGCGATTCATCTCGCCATGATGTTCTTGCATGTCGCGCCGTCGAACACGCTCAGCAAACAGCAGGGCGCCCTGATCAGCGACTATGTCTATCCCGAGTACGAGCAGAACTGGAAGCTTTTCGCACCCAACCCCCTCCAGCAGAACAGCGCGGTCCAGGTCCGCGCACAGCTGCGTACCGAGGGCGGCGCCTCGCGCACCACGGGCTGGACCGATCTGACCGCCCGCGACGGCCAGGCCATCCGCCACAACCCGATGCCCAGCCACACCCAGCAGAACCAACTGCGCCGCGGCTGGGAGCTCTTCCTCAACACCCACAACGCGCAGAACCGCCCGGCCGGCCCGCGCGGTGAGCTCTCCGAGCGCTACATCCGGCGGCTCGTGATGCTCCGGATGGACGCCGAGTGGACCGGGAACGGCGCCCGGGTCGAGCGGATTCAGGTCCGCTCGCAGACGACGGCGGTCCGCCCGCCGCCGTGGAGCACCGAGAAGATCAGCGACAAGCCCGTGTACCGCGTGCTGCCCTGGTGGCAGGTCACCGCAGCCGACCTGCCCGAGGGGGCGAACCAGTGACGTCACCGACGCCCCAGCAGCCTCAGCAGACCCCCGGCGCACAGCAGACCGTGCACTCCACGGAGCCGGCCGAGGTGCCCGAGCAGCCGCAGGCGCCCCAGGAGCCCGCCCCGTACGAAGAGACCCGTATCGAGCGGGCCATCGGCCGCGGCTTCCGGTACGCCACGGGCCGGGCGCTGGCCCCGTACCAGACCGCCGTGGTCCGGATCGGCTTCTCGGCGACCTGGCTGCTGTTCCTGCTGCGGGAATGGCCGCACCGCGCGGTGCTCTACGGGCCCGACAGCCCCTGGAGCCTGGACATGGCGCGCCGCCTGCTCGGCGGCAACCACGCCTTCTCGATACTGCCCTGGTCCGACGGCCGCGGCTGGTTCGAGTGCGTCTACCTGCTGTCCATCGTGTCCAGCGCGCTGCTGATGCTCGGCTGGCGCACCCGCACCATGTCGGTGCTCTTCATGGTCGGCGTGCTCTCGCTGCAGAACCGCAGCATCTTCATAGGGGACGGCGGCGACAACGTCATCCACCTGATGTCGATGTATCTCGTGCTGACCCGGTGCGGGCAGGTCTGGTCGCTGGACGCGCGCCGTGCGAAGCGGGCCGCGGCCGCGGCGGAGACCGATGGTGCACCCACCGGCTCCCGTGATCTGCCCGGCATCGTCCTGTGGTCCGTGCTCGGCCTCGCTCTGGCCGCCGCCCAGCTGGGCGGCAACTACGGCCTCAGCTGGTTCGAGAACGGCCCGTTCCCGCACATCGGCTGGAGCCTGGTGCTGTGGGGGCTGTGGGCGGCGCACGGACTGTGGTGGGCGGTGCAGCGGTACGCACCCGGCGAGCCGCGCATCGTGCTGGACACCCTCGCCAAGCTCGCCCACAACGGCGCACTGCTGGTGATCATGGTCGAGGTCTGCCTGATCTACGCCACCGCCGGCTGGTACAAGATCCAGGGCAGCCGCTGGCAGGACGGCACCGCGGTCTACTTCCCGATGCACCTGGACTACTTCTCCCCCTGGCCGGCGCTGTCCGAGCTGCTGGGCAGCAACGGCGTGATGATCATGCTGATCACCTACGGCACCGTGATCGTGCAGGTCGCCTTCCCGTTCACGCTCTTCAACCGCCGGCTGAAGAATGTGCTGCTGGTCGTGATGATCTGCGAGCACCTCTCGATCGCGTTCCTGCTGGGGCTGCCGTTCTTCTCGCTCGCGATGATCACCGCGGACGCGGTCTTCCTGCCGACGAAGTTCCTGACCTGGATCTCCGCGCGCGTCTCCGGCCTGCGCGAACGGCTGTTCTCGCGCGGCGAGCCGGCCGGTGCGACCGGCGGGTCCGGCGGCGGTGAGCCGGACGCCCGTACGGACCACGGCGGCGGTGGCCATACGCTCGTGGGGTGAGCAGCGAGAAAACCGCCCCCGCCGAGCCCCTCCAGTACGACGAGGGGTACGGGCCGCAGATCGGCGTCGGACCGCACCCCGAGCCCTGGCCGCAGGACGAGCGGTTCGACCCCGAGCTGCTCGCGCACGGCGACCGCCGCAATGTCGTCGACCGGTACCGCTACTGGACGCGCGAGGCGATCGTCGCCGACCTCGACACCCGCCGCCATGACTTCCATGTGGCCGTCGAGAACTGGGGCCACGACTTCAACATCGGCTCGGTCGTCCGGACCGCGAACGCGTTCCTGGCCAAGGAGATCCATATCGTCGGGCAGCGCCGCTGGAACCGGCGCGGCGCGATGGTGACCGACCGCTACCAGCACGTCCGCCACCACCCGGACACCGCCGACCTCACCGCCTGGGCGGCGGCCGAGGAGCTGCCGATCATCGGGATCGACAATCTCCCCGGCTCCGTACCGCTGGAGACGACCGTGCTGCCGCGCCGCTGTGTGCTGCTGTTCGGCCAGGAGGGGCCGGGGCTGACCGAGGAGGCGCGCCGGCACGTCTCCGTGGTCTGCTCGATCGCGCAGTTCGGGTCGACCCGTTCCATCAACGCGGGGGCCGCGGCCGCCATCGCGATGCACGCCTGGATCGGGCGCCACGCGCGGATCGAGGAGCCGGGCGCCCTCTGACGGGCCCTGACGGTCGCCGGGCGGGGCCGGGAACAGCTCCCGGCCCCTGACCGCACCGGTCACGCCGGGCGGCGCACCTCCACCGTCCGGAAGCGGTTCGCCACGAAGGCGCTGTCGCACAGCACCGCATTGGCCGCCGGGTTGCCGCCCGAACCATGGAAGTCCGAGAAGGCCGCGGTCTGGTTCACATAGACCCCGCCGGTCAGATTCAGCGACAGCTGGGCGCACTCGTCCAGGCAGGCCTCCGACACCAGCTGCTCGACCTCGGGCGAGGTGGTGTACGCGCCGACCGTCATGGCGCCCTGGTCGCGGACCGTGCTCCGCAGCAGGGCCACCGCGTCGGCCGCGGAGTCGACGGCCACCGCGAAGGACACCGGGCCGAAGCACTCCGAGCGATAGGCCGCCTCGTCGTCCGGCTTGGCGGCGTCCAGCTTGACGATCACCGGCGTCCGGACCGTCGCCCCGGGGAACTCGGGGTTGGCCACCTCACGGGAGGCCAGCGCCACCTCCCCGAGCCCGACCGCGGCCTCGATCCGCTCCTTGACCTGCGGATTGACGATGGCGCCCAGCAGGGCGTTGGCCCGGGCGTCATCGCCCAGCAGGCCGCTCACCGCGCCCGCGAGATCGCTGACCACCTCGTCGTACGACTTCGGTCCGGCGTCCGTGCCGATGCCGTCGCGCGGGATCAGCAGATTCTGCGGGGTGGTGCACATCTGGCCGCTGTAGAGCGACAGCGAGAAGGCGAGGTTGCTGAGCATGCCCTTGTAGTCGTCGGTGGAGTCGATGACGACGGTGTTGACGCCGGCCTTCTCCGTGTAGACCTGCGCCTGCCGGGCGTGGGCCTCCAGCCAGTCGCCGAAGGCGGTCGAGCCGGTGTAGTCGATGATGCGGACCTCGGGACGGACGGCCAGCGTCTTGGCCAGTCCCTCACCCGGCTTGTCCACGGCCAGGCACACCAGGTCGGCGGGGAAACCGGCCTCGGTGAGCACCTCGCGGGCCACCCTGACGGTCAGCGCCAGCGGCAGCACGGCGCGCGGGTGCGGCTTGACCAGCACCGGGTTGCCGGTCGCCAGCGAGGCGAACAGGCCGGGGTAGCCGTTCCACGTCGGGAAGGTGTTGCAGCCGATCATCAGGGCGACACCGCGCGGCACGGCCGTGAAGCTCTTCGACAGCTCCAGCGGGTCACGCTTGCCCTGCGGCTTGGACCACGGGGCCTGCTCCGGCGTGCGGATCTGCTCGGCGTACGCGTACGCCACCGCCTCCAGGCCGCGGTCCTGGGCGTGCGGCCCGCCCGCCTGGAACGCCATCATGAAGGCCTGGCCGCTGGTGTGCATCACGGCCTGGGCGAACTCATGGGTGCGCGCACTGATCCGGGCCAGGATCTCCAGACACACCGCCGCCCGCGTCTCGGGGCCGGCGTCCCGCCAGGCGGGGAGCGCGGCGCGCATGGCCGGCAGCAGCACGTCCACATCCGGATGCGGGTAGCTGATGCCCAACTCCGGGCCGTACGGCGAGACTTCCTCGCCCGACCAGTCGTCCGTGCCGGGCTGGTCGAGCTCGAACCGCTTGCCGCGCAGCGCCTCGAAGGCGGCCAGCCCGTCGGGCGCGGCGGTCTCGCCGTACGCCTTCGGGTGCTCGGGGTGCGGGGACCAGTAGGCGCGGGTGCGGATCGCCTCCAGCGCCTGGTCGAGGGTCGGGCGGTGCTTCTCGATCAACTGCGCTGCGGGCATTTCGGCGGCCATCGATGACCAACTCCTCGTCGAGCCGGGCGAGAGTGGATAGGGGCTGGGAGCGGACAGGCAACGGAGTTAGAGTAACCGAACGATCGGTCGGGGCAAGAGGGCCCGGCCAGCCTGTGGAAAAGTCGGTCGGGGAGGATCAGCTGGCATGACGGCAATCGAGCCCAGCAGCACCGTGGCAGTGGTGGGAACCGGCACCATGGGACAGGGCATCGCGCAGGTCGCGCTGGTCGCCGGCCATCGCGTCCGCCTCTATGACACCGCCCCCGGGCGCGCCGCGCAGGCCGCCGAGGCGATCGTGGGACGGCTGGACCGGCTCGTCGAAAAGGGCCGGATTCCGGCGGACGAGCGGGACGCCGCCCGCGCGCGCCTCTCCCCCGCCACCGCCCTCGCCGAGCTGTCCGACGCCGCACTGGTCATCGAGGCGATCCTGGAGCAACTTCCCGCCAAGCAGGAGCTGTTCACCGCCCTGGAGGACGTCGTGGCGGCGGACTGCCTGCTGGCCACCAACACCTCCTCGCTGTCCGTGACCGCGGTCGCGGGCCGGCTGCGCCACCCCGGCCGCTGCGTGGGCCTGCACTTCTTCAACCCCGCTCCGCTGCTCCCCCTGGTCGAGGTGATCAGCGGCTTCGCCACCGACGAGGCGGCCGCCACCACGGCGTACGACACCGCCGCGGCCTGGGGGAAGCGGCCGGTGCGCTGCGCCGACACCCCCGGCTTCATCGTCAACCGCATCGCCCGCCCCTTCTACGCCGAGGCCCTGCGGGCCTACGAGGAGCGGGTCGCCGACCCCGCCACCATCGACGCGGTGCTGCGCGACGGCGCCGGATTCAGGATGGGGCCCTTCGAGCTGACCGACCTCATCGGACAGGACGTGAACGAGGCGGTCACCCACTCCGTGTGGCAGGCCTTCTTCCAGGACCCGAAGTTCACCCCCTCCCTGGCGCAGCGCCGGCTGGTCGAGTCCGGGCTGCACGGCCGCAAGGCGGGGCGCGGCTGGTTCGACTACTCCGAGGGCGCCCGCCGCCCGGAGCCGCGGACCGCGGAGCCCTGCCCGCCGCCCGATTCCGTCGGTCTGCACGCGACGCTTCCCGGGCCCGCCGAGGTGCTGCGCGAACTCATCGAGGAGGCGGGCATCAAGGTGACCCGTGATCGCACTCCGGGGGAGTCGGAGGGCTTCCTCCGTCTGCCCGGCGGGGCCCGTCTGGCGCTGACCAACGGCTGTCCGGCCACGGCTCCCGGCCATGAGAGGTCCCTCCGCTTCGACCTCTCCCTGGACTACCGCGCCGCGACCCGGATTGCCCTGGCGGCCTCGGCGGCGGTCTCCGAGGAGGATCTCGCGGAGGCCGTCGGGCTGTTCCAGGCGCTGGGCAAGCAGGTCAGCGTGATCGAGGACGTCCCGGGAATGATCGTCGCCCGGACGGTCGCGATGATCATCGACTTCGCCGTGGATGCCGCGGCCCGCGGGGTCGCCACCCCTGAGGACATCGACACGGCCATGCGGCTGGGCGTGAACTACCCCGGCGGCCCCATGGAGTGGGTCGAGCGGCTCGGCGCCCCTTGGGTGTGGGATCTGCTGGATTCGATGCACCACCAAAACGCCGGTGGACGCTATGTACCGTCCTGGGCGCTGCGGCGCCGTGCAGACCTCGAGGAATAGGTGCTCTAATCATGACCATGGCCAAGCGCGACACCTATACGCCCGATTCGCTGCTCGCGGTGGCCGTCGAGGTGTTCATCGAGCGCGGCTACGACGGCACGTCCATGGAACACCTCTCCAAGGCGGCCGGTATCTCGAAGTCCTCGATCTACCACCACGTACGCAGCAAGGAAGAGCTGCTGCACCGCGCCATAAGCCGCGCGCTGGACGGGCTGTTCGGCGTGCTGGAGGAGCCGGGCGCCGTCCAGGGGCGGGCGATCGAGCGGCTGGAGCATGTCACCCGGCGCGTGGCCGAGGTGCTGATGGACGAACTCCCCTATGTGACGCTGCTGTTGCGGGTACGCGGAAACACGGACACCGAGCGGTGGGCCATGGAGCGCCGCCGGGAGTTCGACCACGAGGTGTCGGACCTGCTCAAGCAGGCCGCCGCCGACGGTGATCTGCGGGACGACGTGGACATCCGGCTGGCCACCCGGCTGCTCTTCGGCATGATCAACTCGATTGTGGAGTGGTACCGGCCGGGGCGGGGCGGCGCGGCGAGCCGTGACGAGGTCGCCGAGGCCGTGGTGCGTACGGCGTTCGCGGGGCTGCGCAAGCCGTGATCCGCGCCGTCCCCGCGCCCTGAGAGCCTGGTCGACGCGGCATTTCCGCAGGTCCAGCGCCGGTGAGGAGCACGCCAGTGGTGTGCCCGGAGCCGGTCAGTCCTCTTCGGGGCCGAGGTCGGTCTCCTCGAAGACGAGCAGGGTGCGGGTGCTCAGTACCTCCGGTATCGACTGGATACGGGTGAGGACCAGCTCGCGCAGCTCGCGGTTGTCCTTGGTGTGCACCAGCAGCAGCACATCGAAGTCGCCGCTGACCAGCGCGATGTGCGTGGCTCCCGGGAGCGCCGTGAGCTGCTTGCGCACGGTCCGCCAGGAGTTCTGCACGATCTTCAGCGTGATGTAGGCGGAGGCGCCCTGACCTGCCCGTTCCTGGTCGATGAGGGCGCTGAAGCCGCGGATCACACCGTCGTCGATCAGCCGGTTGATCCGGGCGTAGGCGTTGGCGCGCGAGACATGGACGCGCTCGGCCACGGAGCGTATCGAGGCCCTGCCGTCGGTCTGCAGCATGCGCAGGATCGAACGGTCGATGGTGTCCAGCGGGCGCGCGGCCGGTGCGGGCGGAGCGGAGACCGTCGGCGGCGGGCCGGCCGCGGCTGCCGGTTGCCCGCCGGAACTGGCCATCTGTTCGTCCGGCATGTGGTCCCGCCTCCCCTTTATGGACGCCCTGGCTTCATCTCAAGCTGTGGAGAACCGTTTGTCCACAGGCTGAGCCCGCCTGTAGCCAAAATGCATCAGCGACCGAACAATCGGTAGGGCAGGGCGTACCCGCCCTGGCCGATTCCATCCTGCCCACCCGCCGCCCGCCCGCCACCCCCACGAGGCGCATCGCGCCACCCCCTTCGATCCGAGGAGGTGCTCGACATGACGGTCCTTGAGCAGCCCGGCAGCAGCAGGAACACGAGCAGCCTGGCCGGTCCGCCGCCTGCCTGGCGGCCGCGCGTCGACCCCGCGCCCCTCCTGCCCGACGCGGAGCCGTACCGCCTTCTGGGCACGGACGCCGCGGCCCGGCTCGACTCCGGACTGCTGACCCGGCTGTACACCCAGCTGGTCCGCGGCCGCCGGTACAACGCGCAGGCCACGGCGCTGACCCGGCAGGGACGCCTGGCGGTCTACCCGTCCTCCACAGGCCAGGAGGCCTGCGAGGTCGCCGCGGCGCTGGCCCTCGAGGACCAGGACTGGCTCTTTCCCAGCTACCGCGACACCCTCGCCGCCGTGGCGCGCGGCCTCGACCCCGTACAGGCCCTGACTCTGCTGCGCGGCGACTGGCACAACGGCTACGACCCCCACGAACACCGCATCGCGCCCCTGTGCACCCCGCTCGCCACCCAGCTCCCGCATGCGGTGGGCCTGGCGCACGCCGCCCGCCTCAAGGGCGACGAGGTGGTCGCGCTGGCCATGGTCGGCGACGGCGGCACGAGCGAGGGCGACTTCCACGAGGCGCTGAACTTCGCGGCGCTCTGGCAGGCACCGGTCGTCTTCCTCGTCCAGAACAACGGCTTCGCGATCTCGGTGCCGCTCGCTAAGCAGACCGCCGCGCCGTCCCTCGCCCACAAGGCGGTCGGATACGGCATGCCGGGCCGCCTGGTCGACGGAAACGACGCCCCCGCGATGCACGAGGTCCTCACCGACGCCGTGGAGCGGGCCCGCAGGGGCGGCGGCCCCACCCTGATCGAGGCCGTCACCTACCGCATCGAGGCGCACACCAACGCCGACGACGCCACCCGCTACCGCAGCGACGCGGAGGTCGAGACCTGGAAGGCGCACGACCCGATAGCCCTTCTGGAGCGTGAGCTGGCCGCCCGCGATCTGCTGACCGACGATTTCGTCAGTGCCACCCGGGACGGCGCCGAGGACATGGCCGCCGACCTCCGGGAGCGGATGAACGCCGACCCGGAGACGGACCCGATGGACCTGTTCACCCATGTATTCGCCGAGCAGACCAGCCAACTGCGCGCACAGGCCGCACAGTTGCGTGCCGAGCTGGACGCCGAGGCCGCCGGACACACCGAGGACGCAGCGGGCACCGACGGGCCCGCCGAGGAGGCCAGGCCATGACGACCACCGCTCCGGCGACCGCGCGCAAGCCCGCCACCATGGCGCAGGCGCTGACCCGCGCGCTGCGCGACGCCATGGCAGACGACCCGTCCGTCCATGTGATGGGCGAGGACGTCGGCGCCCTGGGCGGCGTCTTCCGGGTCACCGACGGACTCGCCAAGGAGTTCGGCGAGGACCGCTGCACGGACACCGCGCTCGCCGAGGCCGGCATCCTGGGCACCGCCGTCGGCATGGCGATGTACGGGCTGCGGCCGGTCGTCGAGATGCAGTTCGACGCGTTCGCCTATCCGGCGTTCGAGCAGCTGGTCAGCCATGTCGCCCGGATGCGCAACCGCACCCGTGGCGCGCTGACGATGCCGCTGACCATCCGTGTCCCCTACGGCGGCGGCATCGGCGGCGTCGAGCACCACAGCGACTCCTCCGAGGCGTACTACCTCGCCACCCCGGGACTCCAGGTCGTCACCCCGGCGACCGTCGAGGACGCCTACGGGCTGCTGCGCGCCGCGATCGCCTCCGACGACCCGGTCGTCTTCCTCGAACCCAAGCGGCTGTACTGGTCCAAGTCCGACTGGTCGCCCGACGCGCCCACCGAGGTCGCCCCGCTGGGCCGCGCCGAGATCCGGCGCCGGGGCAGCAGCGCCACGCTGATCACCTACGGCCCGTCGCTCCCTGTCTGCATGGATGCCGCCGAGGCGGCCCGTGCCGAGGGCTGGGACCTGGAAGTGGTCGATCTGCGGTCGCTGATGCCGTTCGACGACGAGACGGTCTGCGCCTCGGTGCGGCGGACCGGGCGGGCCGTGGTGGTCCATGAGTCCAACGGGTTCGGCGGTCCCGGAGGGGAGATCGCCGCACGGATCACGGAGCGCTGCTTCCACCACCTGGAGGCGCCGGTGCTGCGTGTGGCCGGCTTCGACATCCCGTATCCGCCGCCGATGCTGGAACGGCACCACCTTCCGGGCGTGGACCGGATTCTGGACACCGTCGCCCGCCTCCAGTGGGAGTCGGACTGGACCGAGGGACGTGGTGAGTGATGGCCGTGGTCCGCGAATTCACCCTGCCCGACCTGGGAGAGGGCCTCACCGAGGCGACGATCGTGCACTGGATGGTCGAGGTCGGCGAGGTGGTGGCCGTCGACCAGCCGGTGGTGGAGGTCGAGACCGCCAAGGCGATGGTGGAGGTGCCGTGCCCGTACGGGGGCGTGGTGACCGCCCGCTTCGGCGAGGAGGGGGCCGAGGTCCCCGTGGGGGCGCCGCTGGTGACGGTCGCCGTCGGGGCCGTGCCGGATGACCTCGCCGGGACAGGTCCCGCGGCGCCGGGCTCCGGCGCGGGTGCGGAAGGCGGTGCGCCCGATGCGGGTGCGCCGACGGCGCCGGCTGCCGGAGGGGCGTCCGCGGACGGAGCGGGGGATTCCGGGTCCGGGAATGTGCTCGTCGGGTACGGCACGAGTGCCGCGGCGGCGCGCCGGCGCCGTATCCGGCCGGGGACCGGAGCGAGCCCCGGGGCGGGCGTGCCACGACCGCCCGGCCGGGCGGCGGACGGCTCGGCCGGCGCCGGAGCGACCGAGGGGATGCCCGGTGTCCCAGGGGCGGTTCCCGCCGGAGCGACTGCCGTGGGGGCAGCCGGTACGGACGGGTCGGCCAGGGCGGACGGGTCTTCCAGGGCCGGTGCGGTGGAGGACGCCGGCCGGACGGTGGCCGTCATCTCCCCGCTGGTGCGGCGGATGGCCCGGGAACACGGCCTGGACCTGCGGGATTTGGCGGGTTCCGGACGGGACGGGCTGATCCTCCGCACGGACGTCGAGTGCGCGATCCGGGCGCTGCGGGAGCGGGAGACGGCCGGTGTCGCCGGAGCGGTCGCCAGGGGCGGTGCCGGTGGGCCGACCGGTGCCGCGGGTGCGGCGCGGATCGGAGCCGTCGGGTCCGCGACCGGCGGCGCCGGTATGGCGGGTGAGGAGCGCATCCCGCTGAAGGGGATGCTCGGTGCGGCCGCCGAGAAGTTCAGCCGCAGCCGCCGCGAGATCCCCGAGGCGACCTGTTGGGTGGAGGCCGATGCCACCGAGCTTCTCGCCGCCCGTAAGGCGATGAATGTGCCGGGCGCCCCCAAGGTGTCGCTGCTCGCCCTGCTGGCCCGGATCTGTACGGCCGCGCTCACGCGGTTCCCGGCGCTCAACTCCACCGTCGACACCGAGGCCCAGGAGATCGTCCGGCTGCCCGCCGTCCATCTGGGCTTCGCGGCACAGACCGACCGCGGCCTGGTGGTGCCGGTCGTCCGGGACGCCCATGCCCGTACGGTCGAGGAGCTGTCCGCCGAGATCGCCCGGCTCACCGAAACCGCCAGGGCCGGCGGGCTCTCCCTGGCCGAGCTGACCCACGGCACGTTCACGCTCAACAACTACGGCGTCTTCGGCGTCGACGGCTCCACGCCGATCATCAACCACCCCGAGGCGGCGATGCTCGGTGTCGGCCGGATAGCCGCCAAACCCTGGGTGCACGAGGGTGAGTTGGCCGTCCGGCAGGTCGTCCAGCTCTCGCTGACCTTCGATCACCGGGTGTGCGACGGCGGCACGGCCGGGGGCTTCCTCCGGTTCGTGGCCGACTGCGTGGAGCAGCCCGCGCTGTTGCTCCGGGCACTGTGAGGGGAGGGCGGCCGGTGCGGGTGTGCCGGTCGCCCCGCCCTGTCCCGGCTGCGTCCGCTGTGGTGGAGCTGACATCCGCCGCCCCTCCGGCAACGGTGTGAACCCGCTGCCCCCGGCCATACTCAAGGGGTGAACGACCTCACCGACCACGACGCCATCGTGCTGGCCGGTGGCGCGGCCCGGCGGCTCGGCGGGGCGGACAAGCCCGCCCTGTCCGTCGGCGGCCGTCCGCTGCTGGACCGGGTGCTCGCCGCCTGCCCCGCCGCGGCGACCACCGTCGTCGTCGGCCCCGTCCGCCCGGCCCTCCGTGAGGTCGTCCCCGCCCTGGAGGACCCGCCGGGCGGTGGCCCGCTCGCCGCGCTGGACGCCGGTCTGCGCCACACCTCCGCCCCGACGGTGCTCGTCCTCTCCGCCGATCTCCCGTTCCTGACGGCGGACACCGTACGGAGCCTGCTGGCGGCGGCGACGGAATCGGCGGGCGCCGCCGGACCCGACGGGGGCCCCGAGCCCCGCGACGGGGCGGTGCTCCGGGACGCCTCGGGCCGGGACCAGCCGCTCGTGGCCGCCTACCGGGCCGGGCCCCTGCGCCGCGAGCTGGCGTGGCTCCGGGCCGCGCACGGCGGTCTGGCCGGACTCCCGCTGCGGGCGCTGCTGGCCGAGTTGGTGCTCGAACGGGTTCCGGACCCCGGCGCCATGGCCTCCTTCGACTGCGACACCTGGGAAGACATCAGCACGGCACGCGCCCGTATCAGGGAGCATGGGAGCGTGTTGGATGAATGGATCACCGCAGTCAAGGCCGAATTGGGCATCGAGCTCGATGTCGACACGGCGGGGCTTCTCGACCTCGCACGGGACGCGGCCCATGGTGTGGCCCGCCCCGCCGCCCCGCTGACGACCTTTCTGATCGGTTATGCGGCGGGCCGCCAGGACCGCGATGTGAAGGAACTGTCCGACCGGGCCGCCGCGCTGGCCCACCGCTGGGCGGCCGAGGCCCAGGCCGCGTCCGACGCCGGCGGCGCCACGGGTGCCGAAGCGAAGCCCGCGGAATGACCGACGGGGAGTGGGGCGGGGAGCCCGGCGCGGTGGGCCGGGCCTGGGGCGAACCCCCGGCCGAGGGGGGTGGTGACCCCTTCGACGACGCGCTCGCGCTGGCCAACGGCACCGCGCCGGCACGGGTCAGGGCCGGGTCCGGGCCCGAGGCGGCGACCGTCACCGTGCCGTACGCCGCCGGAGGGGCCGCGGCGGCCGCCTCCTCCGCGACCGGCGGCGGCGACGCCCCCTACACGCCGGACGACCCGTTCGCCCCCGACGACCCCGCCGCCTCCCGGAGCGGTCGTTCCGGGCCCGCGGAACCGGCGCCTTCCACCCGCTCCGGCCCGCGCCCCACCCTGGACGCCGTCCCCTGGCACACCGCCCGCGCCCTCGCCGGGCGCGCCGTCGCCGGGCCGCCCGCGCCCGAGACCGCGGCGCTCGGTGAAGCACTCGGCCGTACGCTCGCCGCACCCCTCACCGCGCTCACCGATCTGCCGTCGTTCGACACCTCGGCGATGGACGGCTGGGCGGTCTCCGGCCCCGGCCCCTGGCGCCTGGACCGGCCCGCGGACGCGGCCGCCGCTGTCGAGGCCGGCGCCCCGTCCGGCATCCTCGCCGGTCAGGACCCCGCCGAAGGCCTCCTCGACGGCCATGCGATCCCGATCGCCACCGGCGCCCGCGTCCCGACCGGTGCCACCGCCGTGCTGCGCAGCGAGCACGGTGAGGTCCGTGCGCTGGGCGACGGCGGACGCCGGCTGTACGCGCCACGGCCCGCGCCGCCCGGCCAGGACATCCGCCCGCGGGGCCAGGAGTGCCGCCGCGGCGACCAACTGCTGCCCGCGGGCACCCTGGTGACCCCCGCCGTCCTCGGCCTGGCCGCTGCGGCCGGCTACGACGAGCTGACCGCCTACCGCCGGCCGCGTGCCGAGGTCTTCGTCCTGGGCGATGAACTGCTGGACCGCGGGCTGCCGCGGGAGGGCCGAATCCGCGACGCCCTGGGCCCGATGCTCGCGCCCTGGCTGCACGCGCTGGGCGTCGAGGCGGCCCCGCCGCGCCATCTCGCCGACGACGCCGACACGTTGTACGCCGCCCTCACGGAGTCCACCGCCGACGTGGTGATCACGACGGGCGGTACCGCTGGGGGCCCCGTCGACCATGTGCACCCCACCCTGCGCCGGATCGGCGCCGAGGTGCTGGTGGACGGCGTGGCGGTACGCCCCGGCCACCCCATGCTGCTGGCCCGCCTGGCTCCGCGCCGGCACCTCGTCGGGCTGCCGGGCAACCCCCTCGCCGCCGTCTCCGGCCTGCTCACCCTCGCCGAACCGCTGCTCCGTACGCTCGCCGCCCGCCGTCCCGCGGCGCCGTACCGCGTACCGCTGGCCGCCGCGGTCCCCGGGCATCCGCAGGACACCCGGCTCGTTCCGGTGGCCTACCGCGACGACGAGCGGCACGGTCTGACGGCGGTACCGCTGCGCTTCCACGGCCCGGCCATGCTGCGCGGGATCGCCGCCGCCGATGCGCTGGCGGTCGTCCCGCCCGGCGGCGCGGAGCGCGGCACCGAGCTCGACACCCTGGAATTCCCCTGGTCGGCAGGCTGGTCCGCGGGCTGGGCCGCCCCACCAGGCCCCTACGACCCCCCTGAGGCCACCGGAGGCCGCACGTGAAGCTCCCGTCCCAGGACGCCGCGGCGCGTGACGTGCCCGAGGACCGTTCGCACCAGGTGCTGCTGCCGCGCCGCACCCCCAAACCGCCGCTGCGCCAGGTCGCCCGCCGGCTGCTGATGGCGCTGCTCGTGCTGCTCGCGACGGTCTTCATCGTCTGGATCGACCGCGACGAGTACCACGACAACGCCGACGGCAAGGTCGATCTGCTCGACTGCTTCTACTACGCGACCGTCACGCTCTCGACCACGGGATACGGCGACATCGTCCCGTACGGCGACAGCGCGCGGCTGCTGAACATCCTGCTCATCACGCCGCTGCGGGTGCTGTTCCTGATCATCCTGGTCGGCACCACACTGGAAGTGCTGACCGAGCGCACCCGCGAGCAGTGGCAACTGAAACGCTGGAGAAACGCCTTGCGCGATCACACCGTCATCGTCGGCTTCGGGACGAAGGGCCGTTCCGCCGCCCAGACCCTGTGTGCGACGGGGCTGCACCGCGACCGCGTCGTCATCGTCGACCCCAGCAGCAAAGTGATCGACGCGGCGGTCGCCGACGGGTTCGCGGGGGTGGTCGGCGACGCGACCCGCAGCGATGTGCTCCTCCGGGCCGAGGTCCAGCGCGCCCACCAGGTCGTGATCGCCACCCAGCGCGATGACACCGCCGTGCTGGTCTCGTTGACCGCCCGTCAGCTCAACAAGAGGGCGAACATCGTCGCGGCGGTGCGGGAGGAGGAGAACGCCCCGCTGCTGCGGCAGTCCGGCGCCGATGCCGTGATCACCTCGGCCAGCGCGGCCGGCCGACTGCTGGGGCTCTCCGTCCACAGCCCCAGCGCGGGCACCGTCATGGAGGACCTGATCCAGCAGGGCAGCGGCCTCGACCTGGTGGAACGCACGGTGGTGAAGGCGGAGGTCGGCAAGTCCGTACGGGAGACCGACGACTTGGTGGTGTCCGTGCTGCGCGGTCACCGGCTCCTCGGCTACGACGACCCGGAGGCCAGTCCGCTGCAGAGCACGGACCGCCTGATCACCATCGTGCGCGCGGCCGCGGCGGAGCCGGCTGACCACCCCGGTAAGCAGTCCGGCAAGCCGAACCTCCCCGGCACCGGCGTCACCCCGATGCGCCGGGCGGATGAATAACCGCACGTGGAGCGGGGGCGGATGGCCGTTCCTGCGGTAGTCGCCGGCCCCCACACCTTCGCCCCGTGCGCGGACGGCGAGTAGCCTCGCGCCCATGCGAGCGATCACTATCCCGGAGCCCGGTGGCCCCGAAGCACTTGTCTGGGCGGACGTCCCCGATCCGCAGCCCGCCGAGGGCGAGGTCCTGGTCGAGGTCGCGGCCAGCGCCGTGAACCGCGCCGACCTGCTCCAGCGCCAGGGCTTCTACGACCCGCCGCCCGGCTCCTCCCTCTATCCCGGTCTGGAGTGCGCGGGGCGGATCAGCGCGCTCGGCCCCGGCGTGCACGGCTGGGCCGTCGGGGACGAGGTGTGCGCGCTGCTGGCGGGCGGCGGATACGCGGAGAAGGTCGCCGTCCCGGCCGGCCAGCTGCTGCCGGTGCCGGCCGGCGTGGACCTGGTCACGGCCGCCGCGCTGCCCGAGGTGACCTGCACGGTCTGGTCGAACGTCTTCATGATCGCGCACCTGCGGCCCGGGGAGACCCTGCTGGTCCACGGCGGTGCCAGCGGGATCGGCACGATGGCGATCCAGCTCGCCAAGGCCGTCGGCGCACGGGTCGCGGTGACCGCGGGCGGCCCCGAGAAGCTGGCCCGCTGCGCCGAGCTGGGCGCGGACATCCTCATCGACTACCGCGAGCAGGACTTCGTCCAGGAGATCCGCAAGGCCACCGACGGCAAGGGCGCGGACGTCATCCTCGACATCATCGGCGCCAAGTACCTGCAGCGGAACGTCAAGGCGCTGGCGGTCAGCGGACGGCTGGCGATCATCGGGCTGCAGGGCGGGGTGAAGGCGGAGGTCAATCTCGCCGCTCTGATGGCCAAGCGCGCCGCGATCACCGGCGCCGGGCTGCGCGCCCGCCCGCTGAACGAGAAGGCGGCCATCGTCGCCGCGGTGCGCGAGCACGTCTGGCCGCTGATCGCCAACGGTCAGGTCCGGCCGATCGTGGACCGCACGATCGCGATGGCGGACGCCGCCGAGGCGCACCGCGTCGTGGACGCGAGCGCACACGTCGGCAAGGTCGTACTGACCGTCTGAACCGACGCCCGCCCCTCCCGCGACCCGAGCCGTTCGCGCCCGCCGGCCGCCCCAACTGCGCCCGGTAACCCGGCCGAGCTGTCCGAGATGCCGTGAATCTCGTCACATGTGACGCTGGTCAGGTCACTCGACGGCTCGGCACGGGAGGGGCACTGTGGTCGCTCCAGGTTTCCGTTCGCGCATCGCCACCGGTCTGTTGGTGGCTGCCGTCGTGCTGCCCGTACCGATAGGGGCCACCTCCGCGGTGGCCGCGGACCGGCGGGCCACACCGGTCGACCGTCCCCCGCATCTCGTCCGCCCGGGCGACCAGCCCGACGACGCCCCGGGAGACGGCGGTGCCGACGGTTTCGGCCCCGACGGGTACGGTGCCGACGACTTCGGGACCGGTCCGCCCGCCGAGGGGCCCGGTGCCGGAGGGGGCCGGGCGCGCGCCGGACACCCCGGTCACCCGGGAGCCCCGGGACGCCTTCCGGGTCTGCCGGACCGCTTCCCCGGCCTGCCGTACGCCCTTCCGGACTACCCGCACCGGCCGCATCACCACTTCGGGTTCCGTGGGTACGGCCGCTGGCACCACCACCCGCATCACCCCTTCGAGCCGGGCTCCGCGGCACCGCCGTACTCCGATGGCGGGAGCGCCGAATCCCCGGGGCACGGCAGGCACCGGCACTCCGCCTCGGCGGGCTCGCCCGACGCCGACCGTGCGCACGCGCGGCCCGGCCGGCGTGCCCCGAAGCCGAAGCACCGCAAGCCCTCCGCATCCGCCTCCCGCCACGCCGCGGCCACCCCGTCCCGGCCCTCCCCGTCCCGGCGCGATGTCGCGGACCGGCACACCCGGCGCTCCTACGAGGCCTTGCCGCCGCTCCCGACGCCCGATCCGGAGGACGTCCGCTCCGCACCGGAGAACGTGGACGACACAGCGGCGGCAACGGCGACCCCGTACGCCATGGAGACCCCAGGCGCTCCTGTCGAGCGGGTGCTCCCGATGGGTGCCGGGCTTGCTCTCACGGGGCTGGGGCTGGCCTTCTTCGCCCTGCGGCTGCGCCGGGGCTGATGCCGGCGTCGGTTTCACGTGAAACGGCGGGAATCCACGGTTTCACGTGAAACAGCGACGCCCGGATTCGCGCGGAAAGGGTGGATCACCTTCTCCCAGGGGCACCACTTGTGGGGAGCCCAGGTACGAGAGAATGGCGGCATGGAGATGCCGATGAATGAACGGTCGCAGGAGAATCCGCACGTCCTGGTGGTCGGCCCGGACGGAATGGCGCTCGGCGGTGGCGTCGGCTCCGGTGGCGGGGAAGACGGCGAAGAATCCCGGGAGACCCCCTTGACGGACATGGTCGAACAGCCTGCGAAGGTCATGCGCATCGGCAGCATGATCAAGCAGCTGCTGGAGGAGGTGAAGGCCGCCCCGTTGGACGAGGCGAGCCGGGTCCGGCTCAAGGAGATCCATTCCAGCTCGGTCAAGGAGCTGGAGGACGGTCTGGCGCCCGAGCTGGTCGAGGAGCTGGAGCGTCTGTCGCTGCCGTTCACCGATGAGTCGGTGCCGACGGACTCGGAGCTGCGGATCGCCCAGGCCCAGCTGGTCGGCTGGCTGGAGGGCCTTTTCCACGGCATCCAGACCGCGCTCTTCGCCCAGCAGATGGCGGCCCGTGCCCAGCTGGAGTCGATGCGCCGTGCGCTGCCGCCCGGTGCCATGCCGATGGAGGGCGAGGAGGGCCAGCCCGGTCACGGCGGCGCCCGCTCGGGCCCGTACCTCTGAGCCGGGGTTTCTTCGTTCAGCGACCCGCAGCAAGCAGAAGGGGCCGGCACGCGGCGTGCGCGCCGACCCCTTCTTGTCCGGTCCTGATCAGTAGTGCCCCGTCGAGACGGTCAGCTCGATCGTCTCGCCGCTCTTCGGGTCCCAGCGTTCAAGGCTCGCCGGTTTCGTCTGTATGACCGTGTTCTTGGCCGTGTACCCGCGGTCCTCTTCTGTGACCTTGTACTTCCAGCCCGCCGCGTCGAGGCAGGACTTCACCGAGTCCAGGTTCTTGTAGGTGAGGAACGGGAAGTAGATCTTCTTCGGTTCGCTGTAGGGCGAGTCCGGCTTGGTGCACTCCGTCGAGTCAACCGTCTTCGTCTTGTCCTCAGGCATGACGCTCTGGGTGGGGGACGACTTGTAGGAGTAGGTCGATGTCGGGTCGGGGTCCGGGTCGTCGCCTCCACCGGCGCTCAGACCGATGCCGATCGCGATCGCGGTGACCACGATGACACCGACAATCGCCGAGACGACGATCACCGCGGAGTTGTTCTTCCGCGGGGCGGGACGGACGGGCGGCGGCATCGTGGGCGCCACCTGCGGCGAGGGGTACGCCGGGGGCTGGTAGCCACCCGTGTTGAACGGCGCCGGGCCCGGAACGGGGCCCGGCGCGGGCGTCGGATAGGTGTTGTTCGGCGGCGGCGGGGGCGTCGAGGGGCCGAAGGCCGCCTGCGTCGGCTGGTACGGCTGCTGCACGCTCGGCGGCGCCGGGGTGTGCGGGTTGCCGGACGCGGTCGGGAAGACGGCGGAGGAGACCGACGCACCACTGGTCCGCGCCCGCGGGCCCTCGCCGATGATCAGCGGCGTCGCACCGGACTGCCCGGACCCGACGATCCGCAGACACTCGTCCCGCATCGCCTCGGCGGTGGGGAACCGTTCGTTGGGGTTCTTCTTCAGCGCACGGGCCACCAGCGCGTCCACGGCCGGCGGCAGCGAGCTGTTGATGCTCGACGGGACCGGGGGCTCTTCCTGGACATGGGCGTAGGCGATGGCGAGCGGGGAGTCCGCGTCGAACGGCAGCTGGCCTGTCACCAGCTCGAAGAGCAGGATGCCGACGGAGTAGAGGTCGGAGCGGGCATCCACACCGCGTCCCAGCGCCTGCTCGGGCGACAGGTACTGCGGGGTGCCGACGACCATGCCGGTCTGCGTCATGGACGTCACGCCGGACTGCATGGCGCGGGCGATGCCGAAGTCCATGACCTTCACGACGCCGCGCTTGTTCAACATCACATTGCCGGGCTTGATGTCCCGGTGGACCAGGCCCATCTCATGGCTGACCTCGAGCGCGGCCAGCACATCGCCCGTGATCTTCAGGGCCTTATCCGTCGGCATCGCGCCAACCTGGGCGATGTCGGTGTCCAGATCGGAGCGCAGCGGCTGGCCTGCGACGTACTCCATGACGATGTACGGCACCATGCCGCCGTCGAGCTCGTCCTCACCGGAGTCGAAGACGGAGACGATATTGGTGTGCGTGAGCTTCGCCACGGACTGCGCCTCACGGCGGAAGCGCTCGCGGAAGGCCGGCTCACGGCCGAGCTCGGTGTGCAGGGTCTTGATCGCGACCTCGCGGTCCAGCACGGTGTCGTAGGCGAGGTGAACGGACGCCATACCGCCCGCGCCCAGAAGATCACGAAGCTGGTAACGTCCTCCGCCGACCGAACGGCCCTCGAATTGGCCCTGAGCGCCGTCCTGGCTCATCGTTCCGCTTCCCCCTAGGCGCACTACCCGTACGTATAGCGATCAAAATCTGGAATTTCGCAGCCAAGTCTGCCCCAGGCCCCGGACACGTCAAGCCGTGTGCCCGTTCCGTGACCAGATGTGCAAGATCCCGTCACGGCCAGGGGACTTTTCGGTGCCCGATTACCCCCGGTGAACTTGCGGTGTTTGACTTCCGGCGGCTTTGATGGCCGGTCCACGACGGACCGGTGGGTGCCGCGGAACCTGTAGCGTGCTCTAGCGAAGACCGATGACCTTACCGCTCTCATGCGGATTGATTCGACGGCGAGGACCGATGGCACCGACGCAGAGCCCCCAGGGCCCGTCCGATCCTGACGCCACCGGCTCCAATATCCCCGACGCACCGGAGATGTGGGGCAACGGCGGGCTGGTCGGCGATGGCCGCTACCGGCTCACGCGACGGCTGGGCCGCGGCGGTATGGCGGAGGTGTTCGCGGCGGAGGACGTACGGCTCGGCCGGACCGTCGCCGTGAAGCTGCTGCGGGCCGACCTCGCCGAGGACCCGGTTTCCAAGGCCCGCTTCACGCGGGAGGCACAGTCCGTGGCCGGGCTGAACCACCACGCGGTGGTGGCGGTCTACGACTCCGGCGAGGACCTGGTCGGCGGCAACACCGTGCCGTACATCGTGATGGAGCTGGTCGAGGGCCACACCATCCGCGATCTGCTGCTCAACGCCGACGCCCCGCCGCCGGACCAGGCGCTGATCATCGTCTCCGGTGTGCTGGAGGCGCTGGCCTACAGCCACCAGCACGGCATCGTGCACCGTGACATCAAGCCCGCGAACGTGATCATCACCAACAGCGGCGCGGTGAAGGTCATGGACTTCGGCATCGCCCGCGCCCTGCACGGCGCGCAGTCGACCATGACGCAGACCGGCATGGTCATGGGCACCCCCCAGTACCTCTCCCCGGAGCAGGCGCTCGGCAAGACCGTCGACACCCGCTCCGACCTGTACGCCACCGGCTGTCTGCTCTACGAACTCCTCACGCTGCGGCCCCCGTTCACCGGTGAGACGCCGCTGTCGGTCGTCTACCAGCATGTGCAGGACATGCCGGTGGCGCCGTCCCACGTCGCCGACGCGGTGCCGCCGGAGCTGGACGGCCTGGTCATGCGGTCGCTGGCGAAGGACCCGGACGACCGCTTCCAGTCCGCCGAGGAGATGCGCGGCCTGGTCCAGTACTCGCTGCAGATGCTGCACGAGCAGGGCGGCCACACCGGCACCTGGAGCACCGGCCCGGTCGCCGTCCACGAGGGCGGGCTCACCTCCCCCATGGGCACCGCGGCCACCACGGCGATGCCGCACCCCGACGCCGGCAAGACCACGGCGCAGCCGATCCTGACGCCCGGAATGCGGGATGACGACGGCGGCTTCGACGGCGGGCCCCGGCCGGGCAAGGGCGGCCGCGGCAAGATCTGGCTGATCGCGGCCCTGGCGGTGATCGCCATCGCGGTGGGCGTGGCCTTCGCGCTCCAGAACACCGGTGGCCAGGACAAGAAGCACCAGACGCCCACCTCGGAGTCGCCCAAGCCGTCGAAGGACGACGAGACCAGCGAGCCGCCTTCGGAGGAGCCGAGCGTTCCGGAGAGCGAGCCCGAGGACACGGGCGATGACGGCGGCACCTATTCCCAGCCGCCTTCGGAGCAGCCCAGCACTCCGGAGACGTCCCAGCCGCCGACCTCGCAGCCGCCCTCCTCGCAGCCGCCGACGTCCGAGCCGCCCACGTCCGAGCCGCCCACGGACCCCACGGACCCCACGGACCCGACCGACCCCACCGGCGGTGCCGCTGACGGGGGCGCCGCCGACGGCGGCCCGGACACCGGTGTGACGGCGGGCGCGACCGGCTGACCGGTCCGTCCCCGCCTCAGCGGGTGAACGCGTTCCGTACGGCCCGGTACTCGCGGGTCCACCACACGGCCAGTGCGGCCGCCGCCGGGAACTGTGGATCGGTGCGGCGGTCGCCCAGCTGGTAGCGCCAGGTGAGCATCCAGAAGTCGTTCAGCCGCTCCCACCACACCCGGTGGACGGCCGCCGCGAGCTCCTCGGCGCCGGCTCCGCAGGCGTGGCGGTAGGCGCTCGCGTAGGCCGCCACCTTGGCGAGGTCCAGGGTGCCGCAGGGCCGTACGAAGAAGATCGCGGCGGCGCGCACCGCCTCTTCGGCGCGCGGCTGGACGCCCAGCCGGTCCCAGTCGACGATCGCGGTCGGCTCGGTGCCCCGGTAGAGCACGTTCAGCGGGTGGAAGTCGCCGTGCACCCAGCCCGCGGGCGGCTCCGCGCCGGGGGCCGGGCGGCGGTGCGCCTGCTGGGCCAGCAGGGCCCGGCGCTCCAGCAGACGGTGTTCGGCCAGCTCGTCGAAGCTGGTGCGCGGCCGGGCCCCGCGGGCCAGGGCCAGCAGCTCGTCGATCGTCTCGAAGGTCCGCTCGGGGTCGGCGCCGGCGTCCGCGCAGGGCGGCCGGGGCGGATGCGGTTCGTCCGCCATGACCTCCGCCAGCGCGTTGTGTACGACCCCGAGCAGGGCGCCGAGCCGCCGGGACTGGTCGCGGGTCAGCGCGGCGCCGCCGAGATGGCGGCCTTCGACCCAGGGGTGCAGGGCGTAGCAGCGGCCGTCGAGGACCGTGACCGTGCGGCCGTCCGGATGGGCGACGGGCGGGGCGACGGGCAGGCCGAGCGCGGCGAGCCGGTAGGTGGCGCGGTGCTGGCGGGTGAGGGCCGCGTGGTCGCCGTCGAGGTGGTGCTTGAGGAAGTAGCGGCCGCGGGTGGTGGCGAGGAAGTAGCCGTGGTTGAGCAGGCCTTCGGCGACCGGTTCACAGGACAGCGGCGTACCGGCGCCCGTGTAGTGGCGGAGCAGGGAGCCGAGAGTGTCTCTGTCGGGCGTCGCCGCCGTCCGGACTACAGATGAGCGCAGCACGCGCCAGATGTTAGATCAACTACGCCCGTCGGAGTGGGTGTGCCGGAAGGCCTCACGCAGCGTGCGCACAAGGACGGAGGGCGCTCCGGCTTCCGCCCGGCGGGGCCTGGGGCGGCAGAGATTCCGTGCTTCCGCAGGGCCGTTCTCCGAGGGGTGCTGTCGCTTTCCCTGGCTGGTCAGTGCCGTTCCGCCTGCATTCGGGCGACATAGGCGGCGGCCTGGGAGCGGCGTTCCATACCGAGCTTGGACAGCAGGCTGGAGACGTAATTCTTGATCGTTTTCTCGGCGAGATGGAGCCGTTCGCCGATGGCGCGATTGGTCATTCCCTCGCCGATCAGATCGAGGATCTTGCGCTCCTGGTCGGTGAGGCGCGCCAGCCGGTCGTCGCCCTTCGCGGTGTTGCCGTCGCGCAGCCGTTCCAGCACCCGGGCGGTGGCCACGGGGTCGAGCAGGGACTTCCCGGCCGCCACCTCGCGCACCGCGGAGAGCAGTTCGTTCCCCCGGATGGCCTTGAGGACATATCCGGCCGCACCGGCCATGATCGCGTCGAACAGCGCCTCGTCATCGGCGAAGGACGTGAGCATGAGGCATTTGATGTTCTCGTCCTGCGAACGGATCTCGCGGCAGACCTCGACGCCGCTCCCGTCCGGCAGCCGGACATCGAGCACCGCTACGTCCGGACGGGTCGCCGGTATCCTGACCAGGGCATCTGCGGCGGTGCCCGCCTCGCCGACGACCTCGATGTCCTCCTCGACCGAGAGCATTTCGTGGACACCGCGCCGGACAACTTCGTGGTCATCGAGCAGGAATACCGTGATTTTTCCGTCTTCGCGCACCTCACCAGTCTCACACATCAACCCTTCCCGTGCTCCAGGTCACCGATATAACGTGCCGTTGTCCCGGCGGCCTGCAACGCTGTGACCAGGAGTTGTTCCAAGCCTTCGCGATTTACTTGGAAATCCAAGCAAAATCGCAGGTCAGCGCCGTTTCCACTTCGGCTTTGACAATGGGTAACGTGCAATGAGCAGGCCACTGTCCGGGAGCTTTGTTCCACCCGGAGCCGGCCGCGAACGCACACACCCCGTGCGCCGTATCGGATACCGGGTGAGCCGCAATACGGCCACCGGCGGACCCCGGGGGCCGGACAGACGGAGGAGCAGCACGTGACCGTGGAAGGCACTGCGCAGCGGAAAAACGCCCGCGGCAGCAGCAAGCGCACCACCGCCAAAAAGGCGACGTCGGCGAAGAAGGCGTCCCCGGCCAAGGCCCGGAACTCCGGCCGGCCCGAGCAGGCGGAGCACGACCAGCTCGTACAACTGCTGACGCCCGAAGGCAAGCGGATCGAGCACCCGGATTACTCGATCGACCTTTCCGCCGAGGAACTGCGCGGGCTCTACCGCGACATGGTGCTGACGCGTAAGTTCGACGCCGAGGCGACCACCCTCCAGCGCCAGGGCGAACTGGGCCTGTGGGCCTCGCTGCTGGGTCAGGAGGCCGCCCAGATCGGTTCCGGCCGCGCGCTGCGCGACGACGACTACGTCTTCCCGACCTACCGTGAGCACGGTGTGGCGTGGTGCCGTGGGGTCGACCCGACGAACCTGCTGGGCATGTTCCGCGGTGTCAATCACGGCGGCTGGGACCCCAACAGCAACAACTTCCACTTGTACACCATCGTCATCGGCTCGCAGACGCTGCACGCGACCGGCTATGCGATGGGTGTGCAGAAGGACGGCGCGGATTCCGCGGTCATCGCCTATTTCGGTGACGGTGCCTCCAGCCAGGGAGATGTCGCGGAATCCTTCACCTTCTCCGCGGTCTACAACGCCCCGGTCGTGTTCTTCTGCCAGAACAACCAATGGGCGATTTCCGAACCCACCGAGAAGCAGACCCGGGTGCCGCTCTACCAGCGCGCCCGCGGTTTCGGATTCCCCGGTGTACGGGTCGACGGCAATGACGTTCTGGCGTGTCTGGCGGTGACCAAGGCGGCGCTGGAGCGGGCCCGTACCGGCCAGGGGCCGATGCTCATCGAGGCGTTCACCTACCGCATGGGCGCGCACACCACCTCCGACGACCCGACGAAGTACCGGGAGGACGAGGAGCGGGTGGCCTGGGAGGCCAAGGACCCGATTCTGCGGCTGCGGACGTACCTGGAGGCCGAGGGCATCGTCGACGACGCGTATCTCGCCTCGATCGACGAGGAGAGCGAGGCCCTGGGCAAGCGGGTCCGCGATGCCGTACGTGCCATGCCCGACCCGGACAACATGGCGATCTTCGAGAATGTCTATGCCGACGGGCATGCGCTCGTCGATGAGGAGCGCGCGCAGTTCGCCGCGTATCAGGCGTCGTTCGCCGATGCCGATCTTGCCGCGGAGGGGAACTGACCATGGCCGTCTTCGAGAAGATCACCATCGCCAAGGCGATCAACGAGTCGCTGCGTGCCTCCATGGAGGCCGACCCCAAGGTCCTCGTCATGGGCGAGGACGTCGGCAAGCTCGGCGGCGTCTTCCGCGTCACCGACGGTCTGCAGAAGGACTTCGGCGAGGACCGGGTGATCGACACCCCGCTCGCCGAGTCCGGCATCGTCGGCACCGCGATCGGGATGGCGCTGCGCGGCTACCGCCCGGTCGTCGAGATCCAGTTCGACGGCTTCGTCTTCCCCGCCTACGACCAGATCGTCACCCAGCTCGCGAAGATGCACGCCCGCGCGCTGGGCAAGGTCAAGGTGCCGGTCGTCATCCGCATCCCGTACGCGGGCGGTATCGGCGCGGTCGAGCACCACTCCGAGTCCCCCGAGGCGCTGTTCGCGCATGTCGCCGGACTCAAGATCGTTTCTCCCTCGAACTCCTCCGACGCCTACTGGATGCTCCAGCAGGCCATCGCCGGCGACGACCCGGTCATCTACTTCGAGCCCAAGCGCCGCTACCACGACAAGTCGCGGCTGGACACCGAGTCGATCCCGGACCCGCTGCACAAGGCCCGGATCGCCCGGACCGGCTCCGACCTGACGCTGGCCGCCTACGGACCGATGGTCAAGGTCTGTCAGGACGTCGCCAACGTCGCGGCCGAGGAGGGCAAGTCGCTCGAGGTCGTCGACCTGCGCTCGCTCTCCCCGATCGACTTCGACACCGTGCAGTCGTCGGTGGAGAAGACCGGCCGGCTGATCGTCGTCCACGAAGCCCCGGTCTTCTTCGGCGCGGGTGCCGAGATCGCCGCCCGGATCACCGAGCGGTGCTTCTACCACCTGGAGGCCCCGGTCCTGCGGGTCGGCGGCTTCCACTCCCCGTACCCGCCCTCCCGTCTGGAGGACGAGTACCTTCCGGGACTGGACCGGGTGCTCGACGCCGTTGATCGCGCGTTGGCGTACTGAGGGTTTGAGGAGAGTTCGTGACCATGACTGCAAGTACCGCCAAGGCTCAGCGCTTCCGCGAGTTCAAGATGCCGGACGTCGGCGAGGGGCTGACCGAGGCCGAGATCCTCAAGTGGTACGTCCAGCCGGGCGACACCGTCACCGACGGCCAGGTCGTCTGTGAGGTCGAGACCGCCAAGGCCGCCGTCGAACTGCCCATTCCCTACGACGGGGTGGTGCACGAGCTGAACTTCGGCGAGGGCGTCACCGTCGACGTCGGCACCGTCATCATCTCCGTGGACACCGACCCGGGCGCCGGGCCCGCCACGGCACCGGCGGCGGCCCCCGCTCCGCAGGAGGCCGCCAAGGCCGAGGAGGAGGCCGAGCCGCAGGGCCGGCAGGCGGTGCTGGTCGGTTACGGCGCCGCGCCGTCCTCGACCAAGCGCCGGGCCCGCAAGCCCCAGACGGGGGTGCCGGCCCAGCCGGAGCCCGTGAGCGCCGCGCTCCAGGCGGAGCTGAACGGACGGACGGCGCCCGCTCCCGTGGCGCCGGCCGCGCCGGTCGCTCCCGTGGCTCCGGTCGTGAACGGCACGGGTGCCGGGGCCGCCGGGCGGCCGCTGGCCAAGCCGCCGGTGCGCAAGCTCGCCAAGGATCTCGGGATCGACCTGGCGACGATCGTCCCGAGCGGACCGGACGGCATCATCACCCGCGAGGACGTCCATGCCGCCGCCGCCCCGGCAGCGGCGCCCGCCCCGGCCGAGGCGGCTCCCGTCGCGGCTCCCGCGGCGGCAGCCGGGACCGGTGTCGTCGACGCCGCCGCCCGTGAGCGGCGGGTGCCGGTCAAGGGCGTCCGCAAGGCCACCGCACAGGCGATGGTCACCAGCGCCTTCACCGCGCCGCATGTCACGGAGTTCATCACCGTCGACGTGACCCGCACGATGAAGCTCGTCCAGGAACTCAAGCAGGACCCGGACATGGCCGGGCTGCGGGTCAACCCGCTGCTGCTGGTCGCCAAGGCCTTCCTGGTCGCCCTCAAGCGCCACCCGGAGGTCAACGCGGCCTGGGACGAGGCGCGGCAGGAGATCGTCTACAAGGACTATGTGAACCTCGGGATCGCGGCGGCCACCCCGCGCGGGCTGATCGTCCCGAACATCAAGGACGCAGCGGCCAAGACGCTCCCCCAGCTCGCCGAGGAACTGGGCGAGCTGATCTCCACCGCCCGCGAGGGCAAGACCTCCCCGGCGGCGATGTCCGGCGGCACGGTCACCATCACCAACGTCGGCGTCTTCGGCGTCGACACCGGTACGCCGATCCTCAACCCGGGGGAGTCGGCGATCCTCGCCTTCGGCGCGGTCAAGCTCCAGCCGTGGGTCCACAAGGGCAAGGTGAAGGCGCGTCAGGTCACCACCCTCGCGCTGTCCTTCGACCACCGCCTGATCGACGGTGAGCTGGGCTCCAAGCTGCTCGCGGACATCGCGGCGATCCTGGAGCGCCCCAAGCGGCTCATCACCTGGGGATGAGCCGGAATGCGGGACCGGGCGGTTCGGAGCGGCGTTTCACGTGAAACGCCGCCTCGGGTCCGCCCCGGCCCGGTGGACGAGCAGCCGGTCGGCAGCCCCGCGCCGCCGCTCCGGCCGTACGTCAGCTCCTACGCCGGATACCGGCAGGCCGGGCTGCCACCGGGCCGGCACCGTGGGCTTCCCTCGCCCCGGCTGACCCTGATCTTCACCCTCGACGAGCCGCTCACGCTGACCGGCCATCCCGATCCCGCACAGGCCCCCGGCACCTACGACACCCTCATCGGCGGTCTGCACACCCGCCCCGCGCTGATCGCCCACCCGGGCCGTCAGTCCGGAATCCAGGTCGGTCTGTATCCGCTGGCCGCCCGTGCCCTGCTGGGGCTGCCGGCCGGCGAGCTGGCGAGCATCGACCTCCCCGCGGACGCCGTCCTCGGACGGCACGGCGCGGAGCTCGGAGAGCGGCTGCGAGCGGCCCATGGCTGGCCGGAGCGGTTCGCGCTGCTGGACGCCTACTTGCTGCGCTGCCTGTCACGGGAGCCGGGCCGCCCCGGACCGTCGCCCGAAGTGGTGCGTGCCTGGCAGCTGCTGGCACGGTCACGGGGCGCCGCGCCGGTGGCCGCGCTCGCCGAGGACGTCGGCTGGAGTGCGCGCCATCTGACCGCCCGCTTCCGGCAGGAGACCGGTCTGGCGCCCAAGGCCGCCGCCCGGGTCATCCGCTTCGACCGGGCGCGCCGGCTTCTCGGTGCCGAGGCCCGTACGGGCCGGTCACCGCTGCTGGCCGATCTGGCCGTGCGCTGCGGCTACTTCGACCAGGCCCATCTCGCCCGGGAGTTCCGCTCGCTGGCCGGCTGCCCGCCCAGCCAGTGGCTCGCCGAGGAGTTCCGAAACGTCCAAGCCGCCGGGGACGTCTCGGGGAACGCTGAATCCGGCGGCCCACCGGGGGCCGCGTTCCGATCCAGGAGGTCCGGCGAACATGCCCGAGAACCTGACCGACATCACGCCCGCACCCCAGGTATGGCCGACGCTGCGGGCCCGTGACGCCCGTGCGCTGATCCGCTTCCTGGCCGATGCGTTCGGTTTCGAGGAGACCGTGGTCCATGGCGAGGGCGAGCGCGTCGAGCACGCCCAGCTCTCCTGGCCCGAAGGCGGCGGCATCATGCTCGGCTCCGTCAGGGACGCGGAGAACGACCACTGGCCACTGCGACCCGGAACGTTCGGGGGCTATGTCGTCACCGACCGCCCCGACGAGCTGTGTGCCCGCGCCAGAGCCGCCGGAGCGGAGATCATCGAGGAGCTGACCGACACCGACTACGGCTCGCGGGGCTTCGCTGCCCGTGATCCTGAGGGCAATCTCTGGTCGTTCGGCACGTATCGCGGCGCGCCGCGCACGGCGTAGCGGCCGGTGACGGGGCCGGTGGCGGTCAGCCGCGGATGAGCTCCACCGCGCGGCTGAAGTGGCCCACCGGTCCGGTCGAGCCGGACTCGTCGGTGTGTGCGGCGCCGCGGGTCAGGGCGACGCCCGCCCACAGGCAGGCGACGATCAATGCCAGCACGACGGTGTTCCGCGTACGGCGGCCGGCGTTCGTCCTGGGCTGCATGGTCAACTCCCCTTGGGTGTCGGAGCCTCCCCGGCTCCCTGTCTCTATTCACCCATGAGATTCACCGCCGTCTGTACGCGGCAGGTACGGACTCTCGTCCGCCTTGAGGTGGACCCGACATCCCCCTGGAGTCTCCCTGCCCGAGGGGGCCGGGAAAGGGTTTGCCGTGGCCGGCCGGGCTGTTTACGGTCGGCGCAATGAGCAGCGAAATGATCATCCGGCGCTATCACCCGTCCGACCAGGACGTTGTCACCGACCTGTGGTCCCGGGCCGCGCGGCAGGCGCACCCGTTCCTCGACGGGGAGGGCACGGGCGAACGGGCCCGGCTCCTCCGCGAGGTGTACCTCGTCGAGGGGGAGAACTGGGTGGCCGAACGCGCGGGCCGCGTCATCGGACTTCTCGGACTGCCGGCCGGCGGGCCCGGGGACGGCAACGGGGCGGAGATCGGCGGTCTGTTCGTGGCGCCGGAGGCCCAAGGCGGCGGAGTCGGGCGGGAGTTGCTGGAGCATGCGGCGGCGCTGCACGGCGCGCTGACCCTGGAGGTCTTCGAGGACAACGACCGGGCCCGCGGCTTCTCCGCCCATCTGGGCTTCGAGGAGCAGGGGCGGCGCACGGACGAGGAGACCGGCCGTCCGCTGATCGCCCTGGAGCGTGCCGCGCCGCTGAGGTCGGTGAGCTGGCTGCATCTGCGCGAGGGACGGCTGCTGAGCGTACGGACGCGCGGGAACGACACCTTCTATCTCCCGGGCGGCAAGTACGAGCCCGGCGAGACCGCCCGGGAGGCGCTGTCGCGCGAACTCGGCGAGGAACTCGGCCTGGTGGTACCCGCCGAGGAGTTGGAGGAGGCGTTCGTCATCCACGACGTCGCCCACGGGAAGAACGGGCGCCGGCTGCACATGACCTGCTTCACCGGCGGGCCCCAGGACATCGCACCGGCCCCCGGCCGGGAGATCGCGGAGTACGCCTGGTTCGACCGCCGGGAGGCGCGGGAGCGCTGCGCCCCCGCCCATGCGCAGGTCGTGCGCCGACTGGTCGCCCAGGGGCGGATGCCGGGCTGAGGACGTCGCCGGGCGGCGGACGGGCAGGGGCACGCGTCGGGCGGTGGCTGCGCCGGGCGATGGCCGGTCCGGGCGTGCCGGCGGCGGCCGGGCCGGAGGCGCTCGGCGGTGGCCGGGCCGAGGTGCGGGCGGCGCACACCGGCCCGGCTGGCTGCCGCGACGCCGCCCCGACGGCCTCATAACGCCCCTACCAGGGCAAACGCGACCTTCCCTGTCCGCATCGCGGAACGGAGTGTCGGACGCATACCTGTTGTATCTATCCTGTGCGCATGTCCTCAGCGTCCACGCCCACCGCCCCTGCCAGAGAGTCCGCCGCCAAGCAGCCGCCCGCCGCCGAGCGGGTCTACGCGCACATCAAGGACGCCGTCCTGGAGCGCCGCTACGAGGGCGGAATGCTGCTGACCGAGGGGGAGCTGGCCGATGCCGTGGGGGTGTCGCGGACGCCGGTGCGCGAGGCGCTGCTGCGGCTGGAGGTCGAGGGGCTGATCAAGCTCTACCCCAAGAAGGGCGCGCTGGTGCTGCCGGTCTCGGCGCAGGAGATCGCCGATGTCGTCGAGACCCGGCTGCTGGTGGAGAAGCACGCCGCGGCCAAGGCGGTGCCCGCGGGCGAGCCACTGCTCGGCGAGCTGACCGAACTGCTGGAGACGATGCGGGAGCAGGCCGCGTCCGGCGATCTGGCCGCCGTCTCCGTCACCGACCGCGCCTTCCACGCCGCCATCGTGCGCAGCGCCGGCAACCAGATCCTGGACCGGCTCTATGAGCAGCTGCGCGACCGTCAGCTGCGGATGGGGGTCGCGGTGATGCACGCGCATCCGGACCGGATCGCCAAGAACATCACCGAGCACGCGGAGATCCTCGAGGCGCTGCGCGCCGGGGACGCGGACGCCGCCACCGACGCCGTGCAGCGGCACGTCAGCTGGGTCCGCAACCTCGCGCAGGGGGACGTGCGATGACCGCCGGCAGCGGAAGCGCCGGCGGCTCACCCGGCCAGGACGGTACCGGCGGCTCCGGTATAGGCGGCGCCGCCCGGCTGATGCCCGCCGACCCGCCCGGCGGCCGTAAGGCGATGGCCGTCTGGGGCATCGGCGTCGCGGTCTACTTCGTCGCGATCACCTACCGCACCAGCCTCGGCGTGGCCGGGCTGGACGCCGCCGACCGCTTCCACATCAACGCCTCGGCACTGTCGACGTTCTCCATCCTCCAGCTGCTGGTGTACGCGGGGATGCAGATCCCCGTGGGTCTGCTGGTCGACCGGCTCGGCGCCAAGAAGGTGCTGACGCTCGGCGTGGTGCTCTACACCCTCGGCCAGTTCGGCTTCGCGCTCTCCGCGTCGTACCCCATGGCACTCGGCTCGCGTGCGCTGCTCGGCTGCGGCGACGCGCTGACCTTCATCAGCGTGCTGCGGCTGGGCTCCCGATGGTTCCCGGCCCGCCGCGGCCCGATGATCGCCCAGATCGCGGCGCTGGTCGGGATGGCGGGCAACCTGGTCTCCACGCTCGTCCTCGCCCGGTTCCTGCATTCCTTCGGCTGGACCCCGACCTTCGCCGCCAGCTCCGTCGGCGGCATCGTCGTGCTGATCGTGCTGCTGCTCTTCCTGAAGGACCACCCCGAGGGCTTCGCTCCGCCGCCCGCGTCCGCCCAGCACACCGGCGCGGGGTTCGTGCGCCGGCAGATCGCGGACGCCTGGCGCGAACCCGGCACCCGGCTGGGCATGTGGGTGCACTTCACCACCCAGTTCCCCGCGATGGTGTTCCTGCTGCTGTGGGGGCTGCCGTTCCTGGTCGAGGCGCAGGGCATGTCCCGCGGCACCGCCGGTGAACTGCTCACCCTGGTGGTGCTCTCCAACATGGCGGTCGGCCTGGTCTTCGGCCAGATCATCGCCCGTCACCACGCGGCCCGTACCCCGCTGGCCCTGGGCACCGTCGGTGTCACGGCGCTGACGTGGGCGCTCGTGCTGTCCTGGCCGGCCGATCATGCGCCGATGGCGCTGCTGGTCGCGCTGTGTGCGGTCCTGGGCGCCTGCGGTCCCGCCTCGATGATCGGCTTCGACTTCGCGCGGCCCGCCAACCCACCCGAGCGGCAGGGCACCGCCTCCGGCATCGTCAACATGGGCGGCTTCACCGCCTCGATGACGACGCTGCTCGCCATCGGGGTGCTGCTGGACGCGACCGGGGACAACTACCGGATCGCCTTCGCCTCGATTTTCGTCCTGGAGGCGTTCGGCGTCGCACAGATCCTGCGGCTGCGCCGCAGCGCGGCACAACGCGAGCGGGAACGGCTGGTCGTCAGTCGCGTCGAGGCGGTTCACGTTCCGGCCTGAGGCGGCCGAGCGGTTCGCGGCCGAGTCCGTTTCACGTGGAACGGACAGGGCTGTTTCACGTGAAACGGCTCATACTCCGAGGCCGGCTCTCGCTCCGGCACTCCGACGGGCACGGGTGCGGCGCGGCGGAGGCCCGCCCGGACACCGTCCCACCCACCCTCGGGCTACGGCGTGACCGCGAAGTGGTCCAGGACCGCCGCGGCCAGTTCGGCGTCGCCCTCGATCTTGATCTGCTCGGCGACGGCCGACGGGCGCACCCGGCCGCAGGCCAGCTGGTGGAAGGTGTCCCAGTCCAGAGCGAGTGTCAGCGTCGGGCCGAGCGAGACGCTGCCGTCGATCGAGGCCTTGCCCTCGGCGTCGACGCGGACCGTCCGCAGGAACTCCAGCGGTCCGCTGACGTCGAAGACCACCGCCGAATCGGCGGGCGCCTGGGCGCGCTTGGCGACGATGCCGGGCAGCAGCTTCACCAGCAGATCGCGCGTCACCTGCGCGCCGGGGGAGTCGAGATTGCCGGGCTTGCCGAGCGCCCGGCGCAGGTCCTGCTCATGTGCCCAGACATCGAATGCCCGCTGCCGCAGCACGAATTCCAGCGAACGGTCCTCGCCGAGCGGGCTGCGGACCACGGCGTCCGGCTGGCGGGACTCGTTGCGCAGCTGCCGGGAGCGGCGGATGACGGTGTATTCGAGCTCGCTGAGCATCTCCGGCGCGGTGTGGTGCCGGCGGACGTCGACCTGCACCTCCATCCGTCGCGCCGACTCGGTGCGGACGTGGTAGAGATCGCGCGGCAGGGTGTGGATCGGCCGTGGGTCGCCCAGCATTTCGCATTCCAGGCCGATGACATGGGAGACCACATCGCGCACGGACCATCCTGGGAGGCCCGTCGCCCTGTTCCACTCGCCTTCGACGAGCGGAGTCACCAGCTCGGTTATCGCTTCTATGGAGTGCGTCCAGGCATCGATGGAGGACTGAAGACTGGGATGGACGGTCACGGGACCCCTCGGACGGTTCGTACGCGGGCTGCTGTCTGTGCAGTCAAGTTACGCTGCGCACGGGCACCCCGGCAGTGCTTTCGGACGACCATCGTAGGCCGATGCCCCCCGGTCGCAGAGGGGTGCGCGGTACACCCGGAACGCGTGCTTCTCAGTCCTCTCCGCGCTCCCGCTCGGCCAGCCGGATCACACACACCGCGATGGCGATCAGCAGCGGCGGATCGGCATCCTCCCGTACGACGTTGACCGCATAGGTGTCGCGCACGGTCAGCCAGCGCCGCGAGATCTCGGCGAGCAGTTCGCCCTCGTACTCGATCGCGAACTCCCGGTCCAGGATCTTTCCGCTGACGTCCAGCTCGGTGCCGTCCACCAGCTCGACGCGGTAGTGGTTGCGCAGCAGCGAGAGCCGTTTGCGCCGGATCGTGGCCAGCGGCTGGTCGTCCCGCTCGATGGTCATCGTGTCGCGCAGGCTGAGCATCTTCTTGCGGATGGTGATCAGCACCCGCCGCTCGGGGTCCTTCAGCTCGAAGGTCTCCCGCAGCCGCAGCGCCTTCCCGTCCACGAGGAAGGCGTGCCGACCGTGCTCGTCCTCGATCCAGTAGTCGTCACCGATGCCGAAGATGCGGTCGCGTACCAGGTACTTGCTCGGGCGCGGGGAGGCTTCCCCGGGAGATGGGTGCATGGCTGACCTGTTCCCCCGGGGCCCTGCGGAATGCGCACGCACCGGAGTGACGTTGAATGTGCACATGGCTTCACGTGCACGCGTCCGCGCCCCCGAGCTGACCGGCAAGGGCGGCTGGCTGAACACCGGCAACAAGGATCTGACCCTCTCCGACCTGCGAGGACGCATTGTCGTCCTGGATTTCTGGACCTTCTGCTGTGTGAACTGTCTGCATGTCCTGGATGAGCTGCGGGAGCTGGAGGAGCGGCACCGCGACACCGTCGTGATCATCGGCGTGCACTCCCCGAAGTTCGTGCACGAGGCCGAGCATCAGGCCGTCGTCGACGCCGTGGAGCGGTACGGCGTCGAGCACCCCGTCCTCGACGACCCCGAGCTCGCCACCTGGAAGCAGTACGCGGTACGGGCCTGGCCGACGCTCGTGGTGATCGACCCCGAGGGATATGTGGTCGCCCAGCACGCCGGCGAGGGCCATGCGCACGCCATCGAGAGGCTCGTCGAGGAGCTGGAGGCCGAGCACACGGCGAAGGGGACCCTGCGCCGCGGCGACGGACCCTACGTACCGCCGGAGCCGGTGGCCACCGATCTGCGTTTCCCCGGCAAGGCGGTCCGGCTCCCGGGCGGCGGTTTCCTCGTCTCGGACACCACCCGTCACCAGCTGGTGGAGCTGGCGGCGGACGGCGAGCAGGTGCTGCGCCGGATCGGCAGCGGCGAGCGCGGGCTGACCGCGGACTCCTTCAACGAGCCGCAGGGCCTGGCACTGCTGCCCGACGGCAGGGTGGTCGTCGCGGACACCGTCAACCACGCCATCCGCGTCTTCGACCCTGCTAGCGGCACGCTGGAGACGGTGGCCGGCACCGGCAGGCAGTGGTGGCAGGGCTCGCCGACCTCGGGTCCGGCGCGCGAGGTGGACCTCTCCTCGCCGTGGGATCTGGCCTGGTGGCAGGACCGGCTGTGGATCGCGATGGCCGGGGTGCACCAGCTGTGGACGTACGACCCGGTGGCCGGCACGGTCCAGGTCGCGGCCGGCACCACCAACGAGGGCCTGGTGGACGGCCCGGCCGACGAGGCGTGGTTCGCCCAGCCGTCCGGGCTCGCGGCGGCCGGCGACCGGCTGTGGGTCGCGGACTCGGAGACCAGCGCGGTCCGCTGGGTCGAGCCCGCCGAGGCGGGGGACAGCTATGTCGTCCGTACGGCCGTCGGCACCGGCCTGTTCGACTTCGGGCACCGCGACGGCGCCGCCGGCCAGGCGCTGCTGCAGCACCCGCTGGGGGTGACCGCGCTGCCTGACGGCTCGGTCGCCGTCGCGGACACCTACAACCACGCACTGCGCCGCTTCGACCCCGCGAGCGGTGAGGTGACGACGCTGGCGAAGGATCTGCGCGAGCCGTCCGACGCGGTGCTCGTCGACGGCGACATCGTGGTGGTGGAGTCGGCGCGGCACCGGCTGACCCGGCTGCGGCTGCCGGAGGAGGCGATCCGCGTCGAGTCGGTGGCGCATCGCACCCAGCGCGCGGCCACCGAGGTCGCCCCGGGAGCGCTGCGGCTGGAGGTGGTCTTCCAGGCCCCGGCCGGGCAGAAGCTGGACACCCGCTACGGTCCCTCGACCCGGCTGCTGGTCAGCGCGACGCCGCCGGAGCTGCTCGCCGACGGCGCGGGCGCCGGCACCGACCTCACGCGGGACCTGGTGCTCGCGGACGGTGTGACCGAGGGCGTGCTGCATGTCTCGGCGATGGCCGCGTCCTGCGACGACGCCCCGGACATCGAGTACCCCGCCTGCCATGTGCACCAGCAGGACTGGGGCGTTCCGGTCGAGATCGTCGAGGGCGGGGCGGCCCGGCTGGGGCTCGTGCTGGCCGGGCTGGACGCCGAGTAGGAGCGGGAGCCCCGGGCTCGTGGGGCGGGCCCGGGGCGAGGCCGGCCGGTGTGGGCTACTTGCCGACGCCGCCGGCCAGCTGCGCCCCGTGGATGCTGGAGCTCCAGTTGGTGACCTTGCTCTTGCCGACGGAGATGTGGAGCCGCTTCTCCGCGAAGCTGACGGTGGCCGGACCGTGCGTCGGGGAGCCGGCCGAGATCCCCATGAAGTCGACGGCCACCGACTTCTGCTCGGTGCCCTTGGTGGCCGCGGTGTTGGTGGGGATGACCGCGTAGGCGTAGCCGTGGGCGGGCACGGTGATGCGGGTGCCGTCGAGGTGGCCGGGCGTGCCCTGCAGCAGGGGCAGCGGCTTCTTGGCGTTGTCGAAGCGCAGCAGCGGCGCGTTGTAGAGCTTGCAGTCGCGGCTGCCGGAGTTCTTGAACTTCACGGCCACATGGCTCTTCGGGCCGGTCTGCTGGGAGAACGTGACCTTGTACGTGCTCGGGTAGCAGTCGGGCACCCGCCGCGAGGCCGCTCCCGTGCCCGCCGCTGCCGCACCGCCACCGATGATCTTGCGCTTCTTGCTCTTGGAGGACGAGAAGGAGGACTTCTTCGACTTCTTCGAGGAGTGGCTGTTGCAGCCGGTCAGCGCGAGCGAGCCCGCCAGACCGAGGGCCAGCGCGGCATACGCGGCGGAGCGGCGGCGGGAGCGGCGTGCGGTCATGGGTGGTCCCCCAGTGAGTTGCTGCGGTGTCAGCGTGGTGTGTCTGTCATGGCACGGCCACGATATCCATAGCGGGCCGGGGCGCCGGGGTCGGTGCACCGCGCACCCTGCCGCGATGACGTCATCGCAGGTCAGAGCGGTACGCGTGGGTCCGTGACGGGGGTGAGGGCCGATCTGTGGGGCATGAAGATCCGCTCTCGCACCGGTGCCGGGGAGTCAGTCCGGGCAGCCGGGCAGCGCGGTGTTCTCCACCTGTTCCGGGCGAATACGGATGGCCGGCACCCACACCTGAGCGCCGTCGCGATCGACCCGGAACCACATGCTGCTGTGCCCGCCCACCTCGTCGGTGACCGTGACCCCGTCGGCGATCCGGCAGACCGCGCGCAGCACCTCACCGTGCCGGACATGGCCCACGACGTTGGAGCGGCGATAGAGCCGGTACGGATCACGGGCCAGCCCGAGCGCGCAGTCGTCGGTGCGCCGGTGCTGACAGCGCCGTTCGATGTTGTGGACGGTGATCCGGGCGGAGCCGGTGGCCGACGCCGCGCCCTCCGCGCCCCGCGCCCTGCCGTCGCCGCTGCGGTCCGGCGACCCGTTCGAGCCGGTCAGCGCCGGTACGGCCAGCGCCGCGGCGAGGAGCACCGCGGCGGTCCCGGCCCCGGTGAACGCCAGCCGCCGCCTTCGCCGCGCGGCCACCGTGGCTCCGGCTTCCGCACCTCCGCCGGCCGGCCCCTCGGCATCCGCCTGGACCTCCCCGTCGGAAGCGCCGTCCCGCTCCGCCGCCCGCTCGCCCGCGTCCGCCGCCGGCTGGGCGCGGTGCAGCAGGTCGACGAGGGCGGGCAACCGGTCCTCACCGGTGAAGGAGAGCTTGCACCACTGCACCAGCAGCCGTTCATCGGGCAGGCTCTGCCCCCGCAGATAGCGGGACAGGGAGGAGCGGCTGGCGGGCAGCCTGCTCTCCAACTCCTTCAGGCTGTAGCCGAGTTCGCCGTGTATGCGGCGTAAGGCGGCGACGAAGTCCCGTACCGGGCCGGAGAGTTCGTCGGGCAGCGGGGCCAGAGGCTTACGGCGGACATGAGCGGCATGGTTCTGATGGCCAGGCACGTCTCGCATTCCAGCACAGCGGGCATGCGCGCGCGAGGGGCACTTCCGCTCCCCTGCGGCGGAAGTGCCCCTCGTGACACGATCCGGATCGCACCCGGACCCCTTGGTGACGTTTCACGTGAAACAGCGTGAGATCTTCCGTCGGGCCGCGTGCTCCGGCCGGCCGGAGTCAGTCGCCGAACTTCACCGGACGGTAGGGCGTGAACTCGGCGTCGCCGCCGGGCAGGCCGTAGGTCAGCGTCCGGTGGTCGGTGCCGTGGCCACCGCGCTGCTCATAGGCGGTGTACGAGGAATGGGCGTCGTTGTTCCACTTCTCGAAGATCACCACATGCCGGGTGTTGTTGTCACCGGAGGCGTCGATGAGCAGATCACCGGGCTTGAGCGCGCCGACCGGGATGGGCCGGGTGATGCCCCGGTCGGTGGCCAGCCCCACGGTGTTGGTGCCGGGCACCGGCAGCCCGAGCGCCATCGAGACATAGCCCGAGCAGTCCTGGCGATAGCCGTCCTTCCAGACCTTGGCCTGGCTGTACGGAACCTGGGCGCCGTTATCGGCGGTCAGCCAGGTGGCGGCGCGGTTCAGCGTCTCCTCACGCGAACCGCCGGGCTGTGGCTGCGGCTGCCCACCGCCGCCCTGGACCGGGACACCCGGCAGCCGGTCCTGCGCGATGTCCACCGCGACCACACTGAGGAAGCCGCTGACCGGCCCGGTGAGGTGCGCCATGAACGTCGAGCAGGAGCTGCCCTCGCACACCTTGCGGCCGGTGTCGACCTGGTAGTCGGCGGTGACCCGGTCCTGCCCCGGCGCCGACTTGTTGATCATTCCGACGGCGGGGGAGCTGCTGTCCGCGGTGGCATGCACCACCCAACGGGTGCCCCATGTCGGGAAGTCGGCAGCGGCGGCCTGCCGTGCGGCGCCGGTGCCCGCGGTGCGGACGGTGCGGGCGGAGCTGTCGTGGGAGAGCCCGCTGGCGGTGTGCCCGTCAGTGGTCGCGGCGCCCCTCTCGCTGCCGTGGGCGGTCGCGGCGAACCCGGTGACGCCGATCCCGGCGGCCGCCACCGTCCGCAGGACCGTGCGCCACACGGTCCTGCGGAACGGGGACCGCCAACGGCGCGTCCGGTCCGCGGGGGGTGTGGTGTCCGCGGGGTGCGTGCTGCTGTGCTCGTCCATGCCGATTCCCCTCCGTCTACGGCCGGTTGGCCGATCGCTGAGCCGCCGGACGGTCTGCTCACGGCGACGGAAGCCATCGTCGAGCGGGGCACCGGGGCGGCCCGGAGGTTTCTCGTCCCCCGGGATGTCCCGGCCGTGTGCACGGCTGTGACCAGCACAGTCGCCGGGAGCGCGGGACAGGACGAGTCGGAGCGTGGGACATGACGGGACGGTGGGCAAAGGAAAGGGCGCCCGCTGGGGGATGCGGGCGCCCTGGTTCAAGGGGGCTCTGCCGTCGGCCTCTTCAGCCTGTGTCAGACGGCGGACGGCCTGCCGGGCGGTTCACCGGCCCCCGGACCGGGGGCGCGGACCGACGCGTCACCGGCCGGGGTTCACCACGTGGTCGCGGCGCTCGGATCGGCCTGCCAGTACGTCACCCATGCGCTGTCGTCCACGTACACCGAGCCGCCGGGGAGTGCCACCGTCTTCGAGCCGCCGATGCTGCCCTTGCCGTCGCGGCCGGGGAGGCTGACCGACAGTGAGGTCATTGTGCGGCCGTTCCTGCCGGAGCCGTCCGCGGACGAGGTCAGCACGCCGGCGTAGCCGGACTCGCCGGGGGCGAGGGTGACCACGGCCTGCGGCCGGCTGTCCGGCAGCTCCGCGAGGGGGGACTGCGCGTCGTCGAACCGCAGGTAGGGGGCGAGGTGGAGGTCGCAGGTGGCGCCGGAGGTGTTGGTGGCCTTCAACAGCAGGTGGTTGACCGGCCGCTTCAGCCGCTGGGCGACGATCCGCATCTTCGCGGCGTCGCAGGCGGTGTGCCGGGCGTCGGTGCCGGCGCCGTCGCTCCTGCCCGCGTTGCGCATGCCCTCCCCGGTGCCGCTCGCCCCGGCACCCGCGCCGGAGCCGCGGTGCCCCGCCGCTGCCTGCTCCGCACGGCCGCCGTCGGGCCGGGCACCGCCCTGGGGGCCGCCGTCACCCTGCGCCGCCGGGGCCTTGACGGCCTCGGGCGCCGGGTTGAACGGCTTGGCGGCGCCGGTCTGGAGCGGGTTGTCCTGGCCGCCGCAGGCCGTGAGGGTGAGCGCGGCGACGGCGGTCAGCCCCGCCGCGGCGATCCGCAGCGTGCGGCGGCGGATCGCGCCGGACGGCCGGGAGGCGTCGGCCCCGGCGCCGGTCCCGATGACGGTCTCGGAGCGGTCGTGGCTGCTCGGCATTCCGGTCTCCCCCGGTCGGTGGTCCGTGCCGTGTCGGCGGTACGTCCCGTGGTCTGTCCTGCGGTGTGACCACTACCTTGCCGACCGCCGCTGCCGTGCCACTAACGTGCGCCTAACGTCCCGTCGCCGGGGCCGCCAGGCGCTCAGCGCCGCCGCTCGTCACGCCTCCTGGCCGTCCCCCGTACCGCGCCTGCCCTCGCCGCTCTCCCCGCGCTCGTCCCGCGCGAACAGCTGCGTCAGCGTGCTGATCGTGTAGACATCGGTGGCCTCCTCGTCCACCAGATGCATCTCCGCCAGCCGGTCCAGACCGTCCTGGGTGCGCTCCGGGTCGTAGCCGGCGAGCGCCGCCGCCAGCGACGCGTTGAGGTGCCCGTCCGCGCTGGTCGCCAGCGCGCTGAGCAGCTGTGCGTCGTCGGCCGACAGCCGGGCGACGGACATCCGCAGGGCCGCCGCGATCCCGGTGTCCTCCGCGGACAGCAGCGCCAGCCGCCGCCGTTCGTCGCGCAGCGCCGCCGCCAGCCGGGCCAGCCGCCAGCGCGGCCGGGCGGTCAGCTGGGCGGCCGCGGCCCGCAGCGCCAGCGGCAGACCGTCGCACAGATCGACCAGTTCGCGGGCGGCCGCCGGGTCCTCGGCGACCCGCTCCGGGCCGAGCATGGCACCGAGCAGCGCCGCGCCCTCCTCGTGGCCGAGCGTCTGGAGGCCGACCGGCCGGGCGCAGTCGGTGGCGACCAGCCCGTCGAGGCGGCTGCGGCTGGTGACGACCGTGGCGCAGTGCGGGCCGCCGGGCAGCAGCGGCCGTACCTGCGCCGAGCTGCGCGCATTGTCGAGCACGACCAGCAGCCGGCGCTCCGCGACCAGCGAGCGGAACAGCGCGGACGCGGCCTCCGCCGAACCGGGCACCCGCTCCGGCGGGGTGCCCAGCGCCAGCAGGAAGTCGCGCAGGATCTCGGCCGGCGCCGTCTCGTCGCCCTCGCCGAAACCGCGCAGATCGGCGAAGAGCTGGCCGTCGGGGAAGGCCCCGGCGTGCTGGTGTGCCCACTGCACGGCACAGGCGGTCTTGCCGACACCGGCCGGTCCCGCCACCACCGCGAGCGGGCTCTCCCCGGTCGCACGGTCCGTCAGCACCGCTGTCAGCGCGGTGAGCTGGTCCTCCCGGCCCAGGAAGCGGGCCGGCGGCCGGGGCAGCAGCCGTGGTGCCGCACCGGACCGCGGCGTGCCGGACCCGGCACGGGCGCCGTCCTCCGCGCTCGTCCGCGTCCTGTCGGCCCCGGACTCCGCACCGCTGCCGCCCGGTGCGGGCATCTGACCCGCACCTGCGGCAGCCTGCGGCCCACCGCCCGCCGGGGCACGGCCCGCTGCGGAAGCCCCGCCGCGACCGTCCCCGGAGGCGCCACCGGAGGCGGCGCCCGCCGTACGGGCCTGGCCCGCCGGCTTCGCCCGTCCGCCGCCGGCCGCCTCCGCGCGCAGAATCTCCTCGTAGGCGCCGCGCAGCCGTTCGCCGGGATCGACGCCCAGCTCCTCGTTGAGCAGCCGCCGGGTGCGGTGGAACCACTCCAGGGCATCGGACTGCCGCCCCGTACGGAACAGCGCCCGCATCAGCCCGGCGATCAGGCCCTCCCGCAACGGGTGGTTGACCGCCGCCGAGTAGAGGATGGCCGCGGCCTGTTCGTGCTCGCCGAGCGCGCCGTGCGCCCGGCCCAGCGCCTCCACGGCCGTCAGCCGCCGCTCCTCCAGCGCGTGGGCGGCGGCCGCGAACGGCGGGCTGGTGACCGTGCCGGTCAGCGCGGGCCCACGCCACAGGCCGAGCGCCTCGCGCAGCAGGGGCACCGCATCGGCCGGCGCCGCCTCGGGGCGCGCCAGTGCCACCAGCTCACCGAACCGGTGAGCGTCGATCAGTTCCTCCGGCAGCCGCAGGAGATAGGCGGAGCCATGGGTGGTCAGCTCGATGCCGTACGCCTCCGCACCGCCCTCGGCGAGCGTGGCGCGCAGTCGCGAGACATGCCCCTGGACGACCGTACGGGCGTGTTCGGGGGGCTCGTCCTCCCACAGGGAGTCGATCAACTGCTCCAGTGGGACGGTGGTGTTGGGTTGCAACAGGAGCAGCGCCAGCACACTGCGCCGTTTGGCGGGCCCGAGCGACAGCTCCGCGGAGCCGGTCGTCACGGCGATCGGGCCGAGCAGTGAGAACTCCAACTCAGCCCTCCAAGAAGGCCGTCAGGGCGTTCGCCAGCAGATACGGGTCCTCGGCGCCGCACAGCTCACGTGCCGAGTGCATGGACAGGATGGCCACTCCGATGTCGACCGTCGAGATGCCGTGCCGGGCCGCGGTGATCGGCCCGATGGTGGTCCCGCACGGCATCGAGTTGTTGGAAACGAAGCTCTGCCACGGCACCCCGGCCCGCTCGCAGGCCGCCGCGAAGACGGCCCGCCCGCTGCCGTCGGTGGCGTAGCGCTGATTGACGTTGACCTTGAGAATCGGTCCCCCGTTGGGCATCGGGTGGTGGCCCGGGTCGTGCCGCTCACCGTAGTTGGGGTGCACGGCGTGCCCGGTGTCGGATGACAGGCAGAGGGTGCCGGCGAAGGCCCGCGCCCGGTCCTCGTACGAGCCGCCGCGGGCGAAGACCGAGCGCTCCAGGACCGTGCCGAGCAGCGGACCGTCCGCGCCGGTGTCGGACTGGCTGCCGTTCTCCTCGTGGTCGAAGGCGGCCAGCACCGGAATGCTGGTCAGGGCGCTTCCGGCGGCCGCCGCGGCGATGAGCGCGGCCGTACCGGCGTGTACCGAGAGCAGGTTGTCCATTCTCGGACCGGCGACCAGCTCGCGGTCGCGGCCCAGATAGGCGGGTGGTTCGATGCTGTGGACCATCAGGTCCCAGCCCTTGATGTCACCGGCCGGGACGCCGGTCTCCTCGGCGACGAACGCGATCAGATCGCCCTCGGCCACCTCGCCCAGGCCCCAGATCGGCGTCATGTGGCGCTGCTTGTCCAGCTTCAGCCCCTCGGCGTTCACCGAGCGGTCGAGGTGCACGGCCAGCTGCGGCACCCGCAGCAGCGCCCGGTCGACATGCACCAGCCGGTGGCTGCCGTCCGCGAGCGTCACCCGCCCGCTCAGCCCCAGATCGCGGTCGAGCCAGGTGTTGAGCAGGGTGCCGCCGTAGATCTCGACGGCGATCTGCCGCCAGCCGCGGGCGGCGGTGTCCGGAATCGGCTTGACCCGCAGATTGGGAGAGTCGGTGTGAGCCCCGACAATTCGGTACGGAGTGGCCGCGTGCGCGCTCTCCGGCACGTACCAGGCGACTATCGCGCCGCCGCGCAGGACGTACTTCCCGCCGCTCTCGCCGTCCCAGGCGTCGACCTCGGCGACCTGCCGGAAACCGGCCTTCTCCAGCCGCTCCGCCGCATTTGCGACCGCGTGGTAGGGCGACGGACTCGCGGCGAGATAGGACATCAGGTCGTCGGTGTGGCCGCGATCGAAGCGGGCGGAGTTGGTCATGGAATCAGCATAAGGAGCCGGACCCCGCATTCCCTGTGCGCGTGCGCCGCGACTGCGCACCCTTCCGGCCAGGATTTCCTTCTCCCGGGCCGGTAAGGGGAGCGGAGCGGTGGATTCCGGGGGCCCCGTCCGCGCTGCCGGCCCACGGGAGGCGTGCCCGCCGTGTCGCCCTGCCATCCGTCGTACCTCCCCGGACATGACGGAGCCCGCCTCTCCGGGGGAAGAGAGGCGGGCCACGTCAGTCTGAACGGTCAATCTGAGAGACCTCTAAGAGAAGCGCCGCGGCCTGGGCCGCGGCGCGTGCCGTCAGAACGCGGCTTCGTCGAGCTCCATCAGCGACTGGTCGACGGACTCGGCCAGACCGCGCTGGACGCTGACACCCGGCAGCACGTTGTGCGCGAAGAACTTCGCCGCGGCGATCTTGCCGGTGTAGAACGGCTTGTCCTTCGCCGAGGCGCCGGCCAGCTTCTCGGCGGCCACGGCCGCGCCCTTGAGCAGGAGGTAGCCGATGACGACGTCGCCGGAGGCCATCAGCACGCGGGTGGTGTTGAGGCCGACCTTGTAGATGGACTTGACGTCCTTCTCGGTCGCCGCGAGGTCGGTCAGCATCGCGCCGACGATCGCCTCCAGGTCGGCGGCGGCCTTGGCCAGCTCGCCACGGGCCTGCTCCAGCTCCTCGCCACCGATGTTGTCGGCGAGGAACTTCTTGATCTCGTCGGAGAGGGCGGTGAGCGCCTGGCCCTGGTCGCGGACGATCTTCCGGAAGAAGAAGTCCTGGCCCTGGATCGCGGTGGTGCCCTCGTAGAGGGTGTCGATCTTGGCGTCCCGGATGTACTGCTCGATCGGGTACTCCTGGAGGTACCCGGAGCCACCGAAGGTCTGCAGCGACTGCGCCAGCTGCTCGTAGGACTTCTCCGAGCCGTAGCCCTTGACGATCGGCAGCAGCAGGTCGTTGAGGCGGATCGCGGCGCTCGCGTCCTCGCCCGCGGCCTCCTTGACGAGGATCTCGTCCTGGACCGTGGCGGTGTAGAGCACCAGGGAGCGCATGCCCTCGGCGTACGCCTTCTGCGTCATCAGGGAGCGGCGCACATCGGGGTGGTGGGTGATGGTGACGCGCGGGGCGGTCTTGTCGGTGAAGGCCGCCAGGTCCGGACCCTGCACGCGCTCCTTGGCGTACTCCAGCGCGTTGAGGTAGCCGGTGGAGAGGGTGGCGATGGCCTTCGTGCCCACCATCATCCGGGCGAACTCGATGATCTTGAACATCTGGCGGATACCGTCGTGCTTCTCGCCGAGCAGCCAGCCCTTGGCCGGGTGGTTGGCGCCGAACGTCATCTCACAGGTGTTGGAGGCCTTGAGGCCCATCTTGTGCTCGACGTTGGTGGCGTAGGCGCCGTTGCGCTCGCCCAGCTCGCCGGTCTCCCAGTCGAAGTCGTACTTCGGCACGATGAACAGCGACAGGCCCTTGGTGCCCGGACCGGCACCCTCGGGGCGGGCGAGGACGAAGTGCACGATGTTCTCGGACATGTCGTGCTCACCGGAGGTGATGAAGCGCTTGACGCCCTCGATGTGCCAGGTGCCGTCCGCCTGCTGCACGGCCTTGGTGCGGCCGGCGCCGACGTCCGAACCGGCGTCCGGCTCGGTGAGCACCATCGTGGAGCCCCACTGCTTGTCCACCATCAGCTGGGCTATGCGGTGCTGCTCCTCGGTGCCCTCCTCGTGGAGGACGCCGGCGAAGGCGGGTCCGGACGCGTACATCCACACGGCCGGGTTGGCGCCCAGGATCGTCTCGGCGAAGCCCCAGAGGAGGGAGCGCGGCGCGGTGGTGCCGCCGAGCTCCTCCGGGATGCCCAGACGCCACCACTCGGCGTCCATGAAGGCCTGGTAGCTCTTCTTGAAGGTGTCCGGCACCGGCGCGGTGTTGGTGTCCGGGTCGAAGACCGGCGGGTTGCGGTCCGCGTCGGCGAACGACTCGGCCAGCTCGTTCTCGGACAGCCGGGTGATCTCGGACAGCACGCTCTTGGCGGTGTCGACGTCCATCTCCGCGAACGGTCCGGTGCCGTACACGCTGTCCCGGCCGAGCACCTCGAAGAGGTTGAACTCGATGTCGCGGAGATTCGACTTGTAGTGCCCCATGGATACGGCTCCGTAAGGGTTCGGGAGGGAGGACCTCAAACGCAAATACCAGCAAGTAGCAAGTGCCTACGATGATGCTACCCACCGGTAATAAGAATCAACCCCTACCGCCCATCTGTGACGAGCGTCCCCCGGCGAATCGCCGACTCAGTACGCTGTGGCGCATGTACGGCTACGACCAGAACGCGGGTGCCGGGCAGCAGCAGTACGGAGCGCCGCCCCCGCCGCAGCAAGCGGCCCCCGGGGGCTACGGCGAGCAGCCGCTGTATCCCGAGCCGTCCCCGCCGTCCCTCGCCGACGCGGTGCGCGCCTTCACCACCGGCTCGATGTCCGCCGAGGACTTCCAGGGCATCTTCTCCACGTCCAAGATCTACTGCCCGCGCGGTGACAACCCCGGCTTCCTGGCGCTGCACAACACCCAGCAGCCGGTGATCCCGATGTTCACCTCGCTCAAGGAGCTGCGGCGGTACGCGGGCAAGGAGTCCAAGTACTTCGTGATCACCGGCGCCGAGGTGCTCGACCTGCTCCCGACCGGCTACGGCTTCGTCCTCGACATGGAGGGCGACCACCGGATGGTCTTCGACGCGAAGGCCGTGGAGGAGATGGTCGACTTCGCGATGCGGCGGATGTACGGCTAGCCGCCCCTGGCGCGCGGCGGGCGGAGGGCCGCTGCCGGGCTGAATCGAGGGCCGGTCCCGTGGAGGGGCCGGCCCGTAGTGCGTCTGGAGGTGTGCGCAGTGCCGAGTGTCCGTCTGACCAGGAGGAATGCGGGCGGGAATGCCGTGAGCCTTGCGGGTTGTTCACTGTTCAACTAAGTTGGTGAGCGACCGAGGAGGCCGTCATGCCCGCAGTGACCGTAGAGAATCCGCTGACCCTGCCGCGTGTGGCGGCGCCCGCCGCGGCGCACGCCCGTCCCGTGGTGGCCGTGGCCACCGCTCCGAGCGGATTCGAGGGCGAGGGATTCCCGGTGCGCCGCGCGTTCGCCGGGATCGACTACACGCACCTCGACCCGTTCATCATGATGGACCAGATGGGTGAGGTGGAGTACGCGCCGGGCGAGGCCAAGGGCACGCCCTGGCACCCGCACCGCGGCTTCGAGACCGTGACCTATCTGCTCGACGGCACCTTCGTGCACCGTGACTCGCACGGTGGCGGCGGCGTCATCAACGACGGCGACACCCAGTGGATGACGGCAGGTTCGGGGCTGCTGCACATCGAGGCGCCGCCTGAGTCGCTCGTCATGGCCGGTGGCCTCTTCCACGGCCTCCAGCTGTGGGTGAACCTGCCGAAGAGCGACAAGATGATGGCTCCCCGCTACCAGGACATCGGCGGCGGCAAGGTCAAGCTGCTGACCTCCGGCGACGGCGGCGCGCTGCTGCGGCTGATCGCCGGTGACCTCGACGGCCACCAGGGGCCGGGCATCACGCACACGCCGATCACGATGATGCATGTGACGGTGAACCCGGGCGCCGAGCTGACGCTGCCCTGGCGCAAGGATTTCAACGCACTCGCCTATGCCCTGGCCGGACGCGGTGCGGCCGGTGCCGAGGGGCGCCCGTTCCGTATGGGCCAGACGGTCGTGTTCGGGAACGGAGGAGACTCGATCACGATCCGCGCGGACGAGTCCCAGGAGTCGCGCAGCCCGAACTTCGAGGTGGTGCTGCTGGGCGGGCTGCCGATCCGTGAGCCGATGATGCACTACGGCCCGTTCGTGATGAACACCCACGCCGAACTGGCCCAGGCCTTCGAGGACTTCCAGGCCGGACGGCTCGGGTCGATCCCCGCCGGCGAGCGCTGACGGTACGTCGGCAGCGGGGGCGGCGTTTCACGTGAAACGCCGCCCCCGGCCTCTTCCGCGGTGCGCTTCCGGACCTTCTGCCGTGGTGGACTGTCCGGGTGCGAAACGACTCGGAGGAAAACCGGCCCGGCGCCGACGGCGAACGGCCGCAGGTCATCGGCCCGTTGCTGCCGATCGAGGCCCGCCGTGCCGGTGCCTGGTGCCTGGTGGCGCTGCTGATCGCGGCCGTGCTGGCCGTCGGGGTGTGGCTGTGCGTCGAACTGAGCGCGGCCGTGACGCCGGTGCTGCTGGCGCTGCTGGGCAGCGGGCTGCTCGGGCCGCTCTACCGGCGGCTGGTGGCGATGAAGCTCAACCGTTCGCTGGCGGCCGGGCTGACCTGTGCGGTCCTCGTGGTGGTGGTCGGCGGCGCCGGATACATCGTCGTCAACGCGCTGGTCGACACCGGGGACCAGATCATCGCCTCGCTCCGGAGCGCCGCCAAGGACCTCTCCCAGCACTTCGGGGCGGCCGGTACGTCGCTCGACGACCTCGCCGCCAAGTCCAAGAACCTGGTGGCCAAGTTCGGGGGCACCGCGGCCTCCGGGCTGCTGGCCGGTGTCAGCGTCGTCGGCCAGTTCCTCGCCGCCTCGGTCCTGGCCCTGCTGCTGACCTTCTTCTTCCTGCGGGACTCCGACAAGGCCGTACGCGCCCTGCGGGACTGGGCGCCCGGCAACTCGGCACCGCAGCTGGAGCGGATGGCCCGCCGCGGCTTCCAGAGCATCGAGGGCTTCATGCGCGGCACCACCTTCATCGCGCTGATCGACGCCATCTGCATCACCGTCGGGCTGCTGATCCTTCAGGTGCCCGGCGCCGTCGGGCTGGGCGCCCTGGTCTTCGTCGGTGCCTACATCCCCTATCTCGGCGCCTTCATCTCCGGCGCGGTGGCGATCCTGGTGGCGCTGGCCGACCGCGGCTTCGTGATCGCGCTGTGGGCGCTCGGCGTCGTCCTGGCCGTGCAGGTGCTGGAGGGGCACGTCCTCCAGCCGATGATCCAGAGCCGTACGGTCCAGATGCACCCGGCGACCGTGATGCTGGCGATCACCGCGGGCGCCAGCGTCGCCGGCATCCTCGGCATGCTGCTGTCCGTACCGCTGACCGCCGCCGTGACCGGGGTGCTCCACGAGCTGCGGGTGCACTACGCCGCGGGCTCGGACTCCGACGACAGCGGGCCCGCCGCCTCCCCCGCCTCCTCGTAGAGCTCGAACCACGTCGACTTGCCGTCCCCGCGCGGGTCCACGCCCCACGCGCCGGCCAGCAGCTCCAGCAGCACCAGGCCGCGCCCCGACGACGCCAGCTCGCCGGGCCGGCGGCGGTGCGGCAACTCATCGCTGCTGTCGGCCACATCGACCCGGATGCGCCGGGCGCCCCGCTCACCGGTGATCTCGGCGACCAGCAGCGCGTCCCCGTCGGTGTGCAGCAGGACGTTGGTGACCATCTCCGAGACCATCAGCACCGCCGAGTCCACCTGGTCCGGGTCGGCCCAGTCGTGCAGCACGTCCCGGACCTGCCGGCGGGCCGCGGCTATCCGCTCCGGTTCGGCCTGCGCGACGGAGAGCACGGTGCGCCGGACGGGCTGCGGGGGCAGCAGGCCGCCGGTACCGACCGCGCAGGCGGCGCCCTCCCGGCGCAGCAGCAGGAGGGCGATGTCGTCCTCGCGGCGGTCCACCAGCGGCCCGGTGGTGTGGTGCGACGGCGGCCCGTGCACGGCCTGGACCAGCGCGTCGGCGAGCCGTTCCAGGCTCTCGCCGTCCGTACCCTCCGCGCCGTCCTCGCCGGACTCCTCCGCCTCCAGGACGCCGCGCAGCCGTGCCCAGCCGGTCTCCAGGTCGTGGCCGCCGGTCTCGATCAGCCCGTCGGTGCACACCAGCATGGTCTCGCCGGGCTCCAGGACCAGCCGGGTGGTGGGGTAGTCGGTGTCCGGGACGATGCCCAGCGGCAGCCCGCCCGCGGTGGGCCGGACCAGCATCGTGCCGTCGCTCATCCGGACCGCCGGATCGGGGTGCCCGGCCCGCGCGATGTCCAGCAGCCCCGTCGCCGGATCTACCTCGATGTAGAGGCAGGTCGCGAAGCGCTGGTCCTCGCCGTGGCCGCGCAGCTCGGTCTCGTTGATCCCGGCCAGGAAGCGGGAGGCGCGGGAGAGCACCGCATCGGGGTGGTGGCCCTCGGACGCGTAGGCCCGCAGCGCGATCCGCAGCTGCCCCATCAGGCCGGCGGCCCGTACGTCGTGCCCCTGGACGTCCCCGATGACCAGCGCGATCCGTCCGGACGGCAGCGGGATCATGTCGTACCAGTCGCCGCCGACCTCCAGTCCGCCGCCGGTCGGGACATAGCGGGCCGCCACCGTCATCCCCGGGATGTCCGGCTGCACCGTCGGCATCATGCTGCGCTGCAGCCCCAGCGCCAGCTCCTGCTGCTCCTCCTGCACACCCGCCCTGGCCAGCGCCTGGGCCAGCATCCGGGCGACGGTGGTCAGCACCGAGCGCTCGTCGGGGGTGAAGGCCACCGGCTGGGCGAACGCCGCCATCCAGGCGCCGATCGTCCGGCCCGCGTTCACCAGCGGCAGGAACGCCCAGGACGTCCGGCGGAACCGGGTGTCCGGCGGCCAGGTGGCCGGGTAGCGGCGGCGGTACTCCGCCGGGGTGGGCAGGTAGAGCGCCCGGCCGGTGCGGACGACCTCGGCGGCCGGGTGGTCGGTCGCCAGCGTCATCGCGGCGAACGGCCCCTCGTCACCGGACTGGTGGCCGTGGTGGCCGATAACCGACAGCCGGTCGCCCTCGAAGCCGAAGACCGCCAGCCCGTCGGGCATGAACCCCGGCATGGACAGCCCGGCCGCGACCCGCAGCACCTCGGCGGTGGACCGTGCCTCGGCCAGCGCCCGGCCCGCGTCCAGCAGGAACGCCTCGCGGGAGCGGCGCCAGTCGCCGGTGATCGGGGTGTGCGCGGCAGCGGTGCCGGGCTGCGGTTCGGGCACCTCCTGAAGGGTGCCGACCAGCTCGAAGCCGCCGTCGACGCTCCGGGGGCGGGAGCGGGAGCGGACGATGCGCTGGATGCGCCCGTGTTCGTCCACGATGCGCAGCCGGGCCTCGGCGAGCGTCTCCTCGGCGACCGCGAGCTGCACGATCCCGTTGACCTCGGCGAAGTCGACGGGATGAAAGCGGGAGCGCACCGCCGCCTCGGTCAGCTCCACGGGCTCGGCGGGCAGCCCCAGCAGCCGGGCCGCTTCGGCGTCGAGGGTCACCCGTCCCGATGCGTTGTCCCACCGCCACAGGCCGGTCGCGATGGCGGCCAGGAGATCCTCGGTGCGCATTGCCTCACTTTAGGGGCGTTTGGTCCGGCCCGACCAGCGAGCCGGACGTGACCGTCGTCCCATTCGGATGCCGCGATCCGGCCCCGTGGACGCTGACGCGTATATGTCAGCGAAGGGGTGCGGGCCGGGACGGTAACCTGGAGCGGTTATGTCAATCCTGGGGTGGCCTTTCGGGTGATCCACGGGGAGAGCGACCGGGCGGACCAGCCCGTGCACCTTTTCCTCTCCCTCTCCCGACAACTCCTCACCTCGACACTCGCGACGACTTGGATGAGCGATGCACCGGTACCGGTCCCATAACTGCGGCGAGCTCCGAGCCACGGACGTCGACACCGACGTCCGCCTCAGCGGCTGGCTGCACAATCGACGTGACCTGGGCGGCATCCTCTTCATCGATCTGCGCGACCACTACGGTCTCGTCCAGCTCGTCGCCCGCCCCGGCACCCCGGCCAACGAGGCCCTCGGCTCGCTGACCAAGGAGACCGTCGTCCGCATCGACGGCAAGGTCAGCGCGCGCGGCGCCGACAACGTCAACCCCGATCTGCCGACCGGTGAGGTCGAGATCGAGGTCTCCGAGGTCGAGGTGCTCGGCGCCGCCGACCAGATCCCCTTCACCATCAACGCGGACGACGGCGTCAACGAGGAGAAGCGCCTCGAGTACCGCTTCCTCGACCTGCGCCGCGAGCGGATGCACCGCAACATCATGCTGCGCACCGCGGTCATCTCCGCCATCCGCCACAAGATGGTGACCCTCGGCTTCAACGAGATGGCGACCCCGATCCTGTCCGCGACCTCGCCCGAGGGCGCCCGCGACTTCCTGGTCCCCTCGCGGCTGCACGCCGGCAAGTTCTACGCGCTGCCGCAGGCCCCGCAGCAGTTCAAGCAGCTGCTGATGATCGCCGGGTTCGACCGCTACTTCCAGATCGCGCCCTGCTTCCGTGACGAGGACGCCCGCGCGGACCGCTCGCCGGGCGAGTTCTACCAGCTCGACATCGAGATGAGCTTCGTCGAGCAGGAGGACGTCTTCCAGCCCGTCGAGAAGCTGATGACCGAGCTGTTCACCGAGTTCGGCAACGGCCGCAAGGTCACCTCCCCCTTCCCGCGCATCCCGTTCCGCGAGGCGATGGTCAAGTACGGCTCCGACAAGCCGGACCTGCGCGCCGAGCTGGAGCTGGTGGATGTCTCCGACGTCTTCGCGGGCTCCGGCTTCAAGGCCTTCGCCGACAAGCACGTCCGCGCCCTGGCCGTGCCGGACACCGCCGACCAGCCGCGCAAGTTCTTCGACCAGCTGGGCGACTTCGCCGTCCAGCAGGGCGCCAAGGGCCTGGCCTGGGTCCGCGTCGGCGAGGAGAACACACTCACCGGCCCGATCGCCAAGTTCCTCACCGAGGACGACATCAAGTCGCTCGTCGCCGCCCTGGACCTGAAGCCCGGTCACGCCGTGTTCTTCGGCGCCGGTGAGTTCGACGAGGTCTCCAAGATCATGGGTGCGGTCCGGGTCGAGACCGCCAAGCGCGCCGGGCACTTCGCCGAGGACGAGTTCCGCTTCTGCTGGATCGTCGACTTCCCGATGTTCGAGAAGGACGAGGACACCGGCAAGATCGAGTTCTCGCACAACCCGTTCTCCATGCCGCAGGGCGGCCTGGAGGCGCTGGAGACCAAGGACCCGCTGGACATCCTGGCCTGGCAGTACGACATCGTCTGCAACGGCACCGAGCTGTCCTCCGGCGCGATCCGTAACCACGAGCCCGAGGTCATGTACAAGGCCTTCGCGATCGCCGGCTACGACAAGGACACCGTCGAGGCGGAGTTCGGCGGCATGCTCCGCGCCTTCAAGTTCGGCGCCCCGCCGCACGGCGGCATCGCCCCGGGCGTCGACCGCATCGTCATGCTGCTGGCCGACGAGCCCAACATCCGCGAGACCATCGCCTTCCCGCTCAACGGCAACGCCCAGGACCTGCTGATGGGCGCCCCGAGCGAGGTCGAGGAGGCACGCCTCAAGGAGCTGCACCTCTCCCTGCGCAAGCCGCAGGCGAAGTAGGCGGCTCACCGACGGCCATGAGGCCTCGGACAGGCTGAGGGGCGGCGTTTCACGTGAAACGCCGCCCCGGCCCGTTCGAGGTCTCTGTGCTGTCGGACGGGCGGCAGCGGTCAGCCCGTCCCGGGGCGGGAACGGACGCCGCGTGACGGGCCGGGTGCCCCGACCGCTCCACTCATGTGGCCGTGCCCCGGCAGCGCCCGCACTGTGGTGCCCATGCAGCAAGCCAGCCTCCTCACCGCTCCGCCCGGCCCGCGGCCGCGGGCCCGCGCGACGCGCTCCGCCGTGGCCCACGACCTGTGGTGGCTCGGCGCCGTCGCCGCCGCGTTCACCGCCCTCCTCGTCTACTCCGCCCTGACCACCCCCGGTCTGGGATGGGACGAGACGGTGTACGTCAGCCAGGTCGACCGCCATACGCCGGCCGCGTTCTTCAGCGCCCCGCGCGCCCGCGGTGTCAGCTTCCTCCTCGCGCCGGCCGCCGCGCTGACGACCTCGGCCACCGTGCTGCACTGCTACCTGGCGGTGCTCTCCGGCGCCGGGCTGCTGCTCAGTCTGTGCGTCTGGCGGCGTCTGCTGCCCGCCCCCGTACCGGCGCTGGGCGGCGCGCTGTTCGCCGGTCTGTGGATCACGCTGTTCTACGGCCCGCAGGCGATGCCCAACCTGTGGGTCGCCTACGCCGCGCTCACCGCCACCGGCTGCTTTCTGCGCGCCGTACGGCAGCCGTCCCGGCAACTGGCGCCCCGCGCGGGCCGGGGCGCGGCGGCCGGGCTCGCCGTCGCGGTGGCCGTGGCCGCGCTGATGCGCCCCACCGACGCGGTCTGGCTGGCCGTGCCGCTCTTCGCCGCGGCGCTGTGCGTACCGTCATGGCGGCGCCCCGCCGTGCTGCTGGCGCTGCCCGCCGGACTGGCCCTGGGGTGTGCCGAGTGGGTCGCCGAGGCGTATCTGTCGTACGGCGGGCTGGTGGCGCGGCTGCGGGAGGCGGCGCGCATCCAGGGCGGCCTCGGCTGGCATCTGTCCTTCGACGACCATGCCCGGTCCCTCCAGGGCAAGACGCTGTGCCGCCCCTGCCAGCTCGCCTGGGACCACCCGGTGACGGCGGTCTGGTGGTTCCTGCTGCCGCTGGCGGTCATCGGGGCGGTGTGGATGGCGCTGCGGTCCCGTGAGTCCGGTGGCGCGCTGCACCGGTACGGCCCGGCATGGGCGGCGGCGGAGCGCGGCGGCGGTCCGCAGCCGCTCGGGCTGGCGCCCGTCCGGCCGGGCAGCCGCGAACCGTCCGGTGAGCCGGCCGGCCACGGTCCGGTCTGGCCCGCGGTGCGGCTGCACGACCCGGTCGGCCCGCTGCACCGCAACGGCCCGGCCCCGCTCGTCGTCCCGGCCCTGGTCGGCCTCTGCCTCGCCGCCCCCTACCTGCTGACGGTGAATTACGCGGCGCCGCGCTTCCTGCTGCCCGCCTACGCCCTGCTGCTGATGCCCGCCGCGTGGTTCCTGTGCCGGCTGACCCGGCTGCCGCGCCGCCGGCACGTCTGGGCGGTGGTCGCCCTCGTCCTCGTGCTGATGAGCCACGAGGCCATCCAGCTGGTGATCCTGCACAAGATGGTGCAAAGCACCGTACGCGCCCAGACCGGCATCGAGCGGATCACCGGGACGCTGCGCCGGGCCGGGCTGCGGGCGCCCTGTGTGGTGAGCGGCGAGGAGGCGGTACGGGTGGCGTTCCGGGCGGGCTGTGCGTCCCGCCAGCCGCAGGGCCACGACGCCGGGATCACCCCCGCGGCCCTGGCCCGGCTGGCCGCTTCCCGGCCCGCCGCCGTCCTGATCACCGGGCGTAAGCCGCCGCCTTACGCCCGGGGCTGGCGCCCGGTCCCGCTGCCGCCGACGCCGGGCCTGAAGTCGCTGCGCGCCTTCGTGTCCCCGCCGACCCGGCCCTGAGCCACGGCACCGGCCCCGCACAGGCCTGCGCCCGCCCGGCCCGAAGGCCGGACGGGCGCACCTGCCGTGTCGCCGCGGAGACCTCCGCGGTCAGGAGGGGCTCACTCCTCCGCGCCGCCGAAGCGCTCGCGGTAGGACTCCAGGTCATCCTCGGTGATCTTCGCGAAGAGCACCGGCGGCACCGTGAACGGCGTTCCGGCCGGCACCGCTGCCAGCGCCTTCGCCTCCTCCTGGGAGACCCACACCGCCGTGTCGTTCTCCAGCGCGAAGGCACCGCGCATCGCCTTGGCCGACGAGGGGATGAACGGCTCGGAGATGACCGCGTACAGATGGATCAGGTTCATCGCCGTACGCAGCGTCAGGGCCGCCGCGTCCTTGTCGGTCTTGATCTCCAGCCACGGGGCCTTCTCCTCCAGGTAGGAGTTGCCCGCGCTCCACAGGGCGCGCAGCGACGCCGCGGCCTTGCGGAACTGCAGGGCGTCCATGTGGCCCTCGTACTCGGTCAGCAGTCCGGCGATCTCCTCGCCCAGCTTCTGCTCCGCGGCCCCGGCCTCGGCGCCCGCGGGCACCTCGTCACCGAACCGCTTCCGGGAGAACGACAGCACCCGGTTGACGAAGTTGCCGAGGGTGTCCGCCAGGTCCTTGTTGACCGACGCCGAGAACAGTTCCCAGGTGAAGGAGGTGTCGTCGGACTCCGGGGCGTTGGCGATCAGGAAGTAGCGCCAGTAGTCGGCCGGCAGCAGCTCCAGGGCGGCGTCCGTGAAGATGCCGCGCCGCTGGGAGGTGGAGAACTTCCCGCCGTAGTAGTTGAGCCAGTTGAAGGCCTTGAGGAAGTCGACCTTCTTCCACGGCTCGCGGGTGCCCAGCTGCGTCGCCGGGAACATCACGGAGTGGAACGGCACATTGTCCTTGGCCATGAACTCCGTGTACCGGACGTCCTCGGCCTCGTACCACCACGACTTCCAGTCGCGGTGCTCCGGGTCGACGTCCGCCCACTCCTTCGTCGAGCCGATGTACTCGATCGGCGCGTCGAACCACACGTAGAAGACCTTGCCCTCGGCCGCCAGCTCCGGCCACACATCGGCCGGCACCGGGACGCCCCAGTCCAGGTCACGGGTGATCGCCCGGTCCTGGAGCCCCTCCGTCAGCCACTTGTGCGCGATGGACGAGGCCAGCGTCGGCCAGTCCTTGCTGCCGTTGCCTTCCAGCCAGCCCTCGACCTCGTGCTGCAGCTTCGACTGGAGCAGGAAGAGGTGCTTGGTCTCCCGCACCTCCAGCTCGCCGCTGCCGCTGATCGCCGAGCGGGCGTCGATCAGGTCGGTCGGGTCGAGCACCCGGGTGCAGTTCTCGCACTGGTCGCCGCGGGCCTTGTCGTAGCCGCAGTGCGGGCACGTACCGACGATGTAGCGGTCCGGCAGGAAGCGGTCGTCGGCGACCGAGAAGACCTGGCGGATCGCCCGCTCCTCGATGAAGCCGTTCTCGTGCAGCTTGCGCGCGAAGTGCTGCGTCAGCTCCACGTTCTCCCGCGACGAGCTGCGCCCGAAGTGGTCGAACTCGAGGCCGAAGCCCTGGTAGATCGCCTTCTGCTTGTCGTGCTGCTCCGCGCAGAACGCGTCGACCGACTGGCCCGCGTCCTTCGCCGCCAGCTCGGCGGGGGTGCCGTGCTCGTCCGTCGCGCAGATGTAGAGCACGTCGTGGCCGCGCTGCCGCATGTACCGCGCATAGACATCGGCCGGGAGCATGGACCCCACCATGTTGCCCAGGTGCTTGATCCCGTTGATATACGGAAGGGCGCTGGTGATGAGGTGTCGAGCCATTGCCGGCTGCTCCCAAGTCGCTACGGTGAGTGAGGATTTGCTTTACGGAACGTCAATATCGTACTGGACGGGGCAGGGGTGACCGCGCGGGTATTTCGGCGGTGGACCGAGCCCCTGCTCACTCCGCCTGCCGCCCGCTCTCCCCCTGTCCGCGGCGGGCTCGCACCGTGCCCGCCGCCCGTTCCTCACACCGGCGCGTCCGCGGACTCGGCGCCGTCCGCCGCGGGGCTCCGGCCGTGCTGCGGCGCCCGGCCGTTGACCAGGACTCCGGCCACGAGCGCGGCGAGCAGCATGATCGCCGACGCGACCCCGATGGCGACGTTGAACCCGTGCACCACCCCCTGCTTCACGATCTGGTCCCGCACCGCCGGGGTCAGCCCGAGCCCGCCGCCCCTGCGCGCCGCGTCCGCCAGGTGCTCCGTGATGAACACCGCGCTCGCCGACGTGGCGAGGGTGTTCAGCAGTGCCGTACCGATCGAACCGCCCACCTGCTGCGCGGTGTTGACCGTCGCGGAGGTGACCCCGGAGTCGTGCGCGGCCACCCCGGACGTGGCCGTCGCCATCACCGGCATGAAGATCAGGCCCATGCCGAGCCCGACCAGCAGCATGGCCGGCAGCACGTGCGACACATACGCGGGCTCGGCCGTCAGGTACCGCAGGGTGAACAGTCCCGCGGCGGCCAGCAGCGCGCCCGGCACCATCAGGAACCGCGGCGGGACGCGGTGCAGCAGCCGTGCCGAGATCTGGGTCGAGCCGACCACGATCGCCGCGACCATCGGCAGGAAGGCCATCCCGGTCCGCACCGGCGAATAGCCGAGCACGGTCTGCAGGTAGTAGGTCATGAACAGGAACATCCCGAACATCGCGATGACCGCCAGACCCATGGTCAGGAAGGCGCCGCCACGGTTCCGGTCCCGCACGATGTGCAACGGCAAAAGGGGATGCGGCGCCCGCGACTGCCACCACGCGAAGACGCCCAGCAGCGCCACCCCGCCCACGAGCAGCCCGATGACCAGCCCGTCGACCCACCCCCGCGGCTCCGCCTCACTGCACCCGTACACGATCGCGACCAGGCCGCCGCATCCCAGCACCGCACCCGGAATGTCCAGCCGCACCTGGCCCCGGTCCGGCCTGTCGTGCAGAAACACCGCCGCCCCCAGGAAGGCGATCGCCGCGATCGGCACGTTCACATACAGGCACCAGCGCCAGTCCAGGTACTCGGTCAGCAGCCCGCCGGCGATCAGTCCGATGGCCGCGCCGCCGCCCGCGATGGCCCCGTAGATCCCGAAGGCCTTGCTTCGCTCCTTCCCGATGGTGAACGTCGTGGTGAGCAGCGAGAGGGCGGATGGCGCCAGCAGCGCCCCGAAGGCGCCCTGCAGTGCCCGCGCCCCGAACAGCAGCCCGGACCCGGTGGCCGCGCCGCCCAGCCCCGAGGCGACCGCGAAGCCGACCAGCCCGATCATGAACGTCCGCTTCCGCCCCACCAGGTCGGCGATCCGCCCGCCGAGCAGCAGGAGCCCGCCGAACGCCAGCGTGTACGCGGTGATCACCCACTGCCGGTTGGCGTCCGACATCCCCAGGTCCCGCTGCGCCGACGGCAGGGCGATGTTCACGATGGTGGCGTCCAGCACCACCATCAGCTGCGCGAGCGCGATCACCACCAGGCCCCACCAGCGCCGCGGATCGGGCTTCGCCGGTGCGGCCCAGCTGGGGGGACCGGTTCTGGGAGGGGTAGCGGGACCTCCCTCTTGGCTCGCGTCACTCATCACGGCCCGCCTCGCTCGGCTGTACGGCCACCCCGGTCACCCCGCCGCCCAAACCCAGAGCAACCGGATCAAACGGAGCGCTTCACCCATTCAGCGTAGGTAGCGGCGCGGGGCCCCGCCTCTTGTGGTGCGGGTCGCCGGCGTGCTCACGGGCGCGCACACGACAGCGGCCGCGGCCGGGCCCCTGGGGAGCCCGGCCGCGGCCGGTGAGGTGTCGGGTGTGGTGGAACCGGGGCCGGTCAGCTGTCCTTGAGGACGCCGGCCGCGCGGGCCTCCTTCAGCCACTCCGGGAACTCGACCATCAGCTGCTGGTAGAGCTCGTCGTGGGAGAGGCCGCGCGGGTCGCGGCCCGCGTGGAAGAAGCCCGCGTTGTCGACGGCGCGCTTCTCCGGGACGGCCAGGTCGTCGAGCTTGCGCAGGAAGTCGAAGCCCTTGGCGTCCGGGTCGCCGAAGCCGATGAACTGCCAGAAGAGGGGCAGTCCGGCCGCCTCGCAGAGCGCCTTCTCGGCGGCCGGCTTGGAGGTGGGGGCGCCGTCGGTCTGGAAGATGACGAAGGCCGGGGCGGTGGCGCCGGACTTCTTGTAGTGGTCGACGACCGCGTTGATGGCCCAGTGGTAGTTGGTCCGGCCCATGTGGCCCAGACCGGCGTGCAGCTCCTCGATGCGGCCCTCGTAGTTGGTGAGGTCGATGTCGGCGGTGCCGTCGATGTCCGTGGAGAAGAAGATGACCGGGACGGTGGCGTCGTCGTCGAGGTGCGCGGAGAGGCCGAGGGCCTGCTCGGCGAGGTTCTGGACGGTGCCGTCCTTGTAGTAGTGACGCATCGAGCCGGAACGGTCCAGGACCAGGTAGACGGCGGCGCGCTGGCTGCCGAGTCCCTGCTTGTCCAGGGTGCTGCCCGCGGACTTGTAGAGGCTGAGGAGCGCGGGGGCGGCAGAGGCGAGCGAGGCCTCGGCGGCGGCCGCAGCGGTGGGCTCGGCCTCGGGCAGGTCGGCCTTCGGCTCGTCGGCCTGCGGCTCGGCCGTCTTGGGCGCTGCGGCCTGCGGCTCGTCCTTGGGCTGGTCGGCCGCGGGCTGCGGCTCGTCCTTGGCCGGGCTCTCGGCCTCGGCCTTGGGCTCGGCCTCGGCCTCGGGCTGGTCCGCGGTCTTCTCGTCGGGCCCCGCCGCCTCGGGCGCGGGCTCGGCGACCGGCTCGGCCGCCTTCGCCTCGGGCTCGCCGGCGGCCTTCGCCCCGGCTTCGGCCGGCTCGGCCGCGGCCGTCGGCGCCGGGCTCGGGTTGTCGAAGGCCTGGCTCACCAGGTCGGCGACGGTGTCGCCGGTGGCCGGGCCGGCGGCCGGCGAGGCGTCCTCGGCGGGCTCGCCCTCGGTGCTCGCCTCGGCCGCGACGGCCTTGTCGGCGCCGTCCTCGACCGCGTCCGTCGCCTCGGCCGCAGCCGTCTCCACGACCGGCTCCGCCGAAGGCTTCTCGACCGCTTCGACGGTCTCCACGGCCTCAGCCACTTCAGCCGCCTCAACGGCCCCGGTCGGGGCAGCCGGGGCAGCGGGCTCCTCGTGCGTGACGGACTCCGCCTTCGCGGCGGGCTCCTCCTTCGCCGGGGCTTCCTCCCGCGCCGGGGAGGTCTCCGCCGTCCGGTCCGCCTGTTCCGCCCGCTCCGCGCGGCCGGTCTGCGCGGGCAGGGTCGCGGACTTCGGCGCCGGGTCCGTGGCGGGGGCCTCGGTGGGGGCGGTCCGGGCCGCCGGAACCTCGGCTTCCGGAGTGGCGGGTGCCGGGGTGGACTCCTCGCGGGCCTCCGGGATGGTCGCGGACTCCGGCTTGTCGGCGCCGCTCGGGGCCGCGCCGGTTTCTTCACGGGCCGCCTTGGAGCGACCGAAAGCGTTGCGCAGCAGACTCCGAATGCCCATCGGCGAACCTCTCTTGCGTGTGCTGGGTGCGGCGTATGTCCGTGACGCACGGACATGTCCCTGACCAGGACGGATACGTAAGGGTAGCCGCCGGGACCGCCCTCATCGTGGGACCCCGCGCCTTGTGTGGTGGGCCATCCGGGGGCTGTGACGGGGGAGAAGGTTTCGGCCGGGGCGCCGGAGTCCGGCCGGGGAGGCATCGCTCCTGCGTACGAGGGTGTTCGCCGGTGTGCCCCCTCCCGCGGCGTTCGGTTTCGCGCGGGGTTTTCGATACCGGACTGAATCCTTCCCGCGATCTGAGCCCCCGTCGTACCCGCCGTTCTGACCCTTTCCCGAGCCCCGATTGGCCCCCCGTACGGTGCCGGGCGGGCCTGCCGTACCCCCGGATTCACCGTCCGTTCATGGTGGTGTCGTCGTGCGGCGGACCGGCCCCCTTAGCGTCACCGCGAACCATGACCGCGAACCGAACGTCCGCGCTCGAACCCGTTCGACTGCGCTCAAAACCGTTCGACATCGTTGACACCGCCAAAGAGGGGGAAATGTGCGCAAGTTCCTGCCGTTGATCGGCTCGCATCCCGGTGGGCGTTCGGCCCTGACGTGCCGCTACCGCTGTGGTGACGCCTGCTTCCACGAGACGCCGAACACCAGCGACAACGCCTACGTCGGCGACGTCATCGCCGGTGCGCTGTCCCGGCGTTCGGTGGTGCGGGCCGCCGCGGTCGTGACGGTGGCGGCGGCGGCCGGCGGCGCGGCGGGCGGTGCGGGGGCGCCGGCGGCCGTCGCGGCACCGGTGTCCGGCCGGGGCGGGAAGGGCCACAAACCGGCGCGCGGGCTGCGGTTCGCCACCGTGGCGCCGAACACCGCCGACGCGGTGGTCGTCCCCGAGGGGCACGCCCAGAACCTCGTCATCCGCTGGGGCGACCCGATCCTGCGGGGTGCGCCGGCCTTCGACCCGGACCGGCAGTCGGCGAAGGCACAGGCCGGGCAGTTCGGTTACAACAACGACTACATGGCCGTACTGGACATGCCGGACGAGCGGCACCGGCAGCTGATGGTGATCAATCACGAGTACACCGACGAGCAGCTGATGTTCGCCGGGTACGACGCGGAGGCGCCGACCCGGGAGCAGGCCGAGATCGGCTGGGCGGCGCACGGGCTGTCCGTGCTGGTCGTCCAGGAGGAGCGGCACAGCGGGCGGCTGACGGCGGTGTCCCGGCACCGGCTCAACCGGCGGATCACCGGCACCACGCCGTTCGAGGTCACCGGCCCCGCGGCGGGCAGCGATCTGCTGAAGACCTCCGCCGACCCCGAGGGGACGCGGATTCTGGGGACGCTCAACAACTGCGGCGGGGGCATCACACCGTGGGGGACGGTGCTGTCCGGCGAGGAGAACTTCAACCAGTACTTCGCCAACGGGGGCGGCGTCACCGACCCGACGGCGGCGGCCCGGCTCAAGCGGTACGGCATCACCGGCGGGGCGAGCCAGCGCAAGTGGGAGCGGTTCGACAGGCGTTTCGACGTGGTGCGGGAGCCGCATGAGCCGCACCGGTTCGGCTGGGTCGTGGAAATCGACCCCTTCGACCCCGAGTCGACGCCGCGGAAACTGACGGCGCTGGGGCGGTTCAAGCACGAGGCGGCCGAGCCGCGGCTGACGGCGGACGGCCGTCCCGTTCTCTACATGGGCGATGACGAGAAGTTCGACTACTTCTACAAGTTCGTCTCCGCCCGGCGGATGAAGCGGGGGAATTCACGGGCCGCGCGGGAGCACAACCGGACGCTGCTGGACGAGGGGACGCTCTATGCCGCCAAGTTCACCGGGGACAGCGCGGCGGGGGAGATCGACGGCTCGGGCACGCTGCCCGAGGACGGCGAGTTCGACGGTTCGGGGGAGTGGATTCCGCTGGCCAGTGGCACGACTTCGTATGTGCCGGGAATGACGGCGGAGGAGGTGTACGTCTTCACGCGGATCGCCGCCGACAAGGTGGGCGCCACCAAGATGGACCGGCCGGAGGACGTCGAGCCCAGCCCGCGCACCGGACGGGTCTATGTCGCGCTGACCAACAACAGCGACCGGGGGAAGACGGGCAAGGCTCCGGTGGACGAGGTCAATCCGCGCAAGGAGAACAAGCACGGGCAGATTCTGGAATTGCGCGAGCGGAGGGACGATCCGGCGGCGGACCGTTTCGACTGGCGGCTTTCCCTGGTATGTGGTGACCCGGAGGACCCGGCCACGTATTTCGGCGGATTTCCCAAGGAGCAGGTCAGCCCGATTTCCTGCCCGGACAATCTCACCTTTGATGTGCACGGAAATCTCTGGATCTCGACCGACGGGAATGCGCTGGGCAGCCATGACGGGCTGTTCGGGGTGGCGACCGCGGGGGAACGGCGGGGTGAGGTCCGGCAGTTCCTGACGGTGCCCACGGGGGCCGAGACCTGCGGGCCGGTCGTACAGGAGCGGCGGGTGCTGGTCGCCGTGCAGCATCCGGGTGAGGTGGACGGGGCGAGCGTGGAGCGGCCCGCGTCGCAATGGCCGGACGGGGCGGGGGAGTTGGTCCGGCCGTCCGTGGTGAACGTGTGGCGTGAGGACGGGCGGGACATCGGGGTGTGAGAGAAGGCCGTGGCCCGGTGGGGCGGGGCCGGCTCCCCGTCCCACCGGGCCACGGCCCCGTGTCCCGGCCCGCCCGGTGGCTCTCCCCCGGCTCCCGACATCACGCCGCGGAAACGATGTGGCAAGAGCAGGGTAAGAACTGGGTCGTTCAGGTATCCGATGCGCAGGTGTGCCCGTCTTCTCCGGTGACCATTGTCCGGAGCCGTCCGTTGTGCCTAAGGCGGCCGGTTAAGAAGGCAAGAACCCTTCCAAGGGTGACGGGAGATGTGGGCGCATGGGGCTGACCAGTCAGTCGCTCGAATACACGGTGATCGTGCTGGCGGTGCTCTGTGTGGCCGCCACGGTCTGGCTCTGGCCCCGGCTGGCGCGGCGCGGCGTGGGAGCCGTCCTGGGCAGGCTGGGTGCGATCGTGGTCACCCAGGTGTCGATCGTGTGCGCGCTCGCTCTCGCCGTGAACGCCAACTTCGAGTTCTACGGCAACTGGGACGAACTGCTGGGGAACACCGAAGAGGCCCCGGCGGCCGTGAACCAGGGCGGCGGACAGTACGCCTCGGTCGGCAACCTCAAGGGCGGACTGGTCCAGCCGGCCGGTCCGCAGGGGCTCGACCGGGTGACCGGACTGCCCAAGGGGCCCGCTGACCGGGTGGGCAAGGTCGAGTCCGTGAAGATCGTCGGCCGCCGCAGCCGGGCCATCAATCCGGGCTTCGTCTATCTGCCGCCGCAGTACTTCCAGCAGCAGTTCCGCCGGCAGCGGTTCCCCGTCATGGTCGTGATCAGCGGCTACCCGGGCGGGATCATGAACCTCGCGCAGCATCTCCAGGTGCCGCAGAACGCGGGCCGGCTGATCGCGCAGGGCAAGATGCAGCCGACCGTGATCGTGATGGTCCGGCCGACGATCGCCCCGCCGCGCGACACCGAGTGTGTGGACGTGCCGGGCGGGCCGCAGGCCGAGACGTTCTTCACCAAGGACCTGCCGGACGCCATGAAGTCGGCCTACCGGGTGGGCCGCGACTCCAGCGCCTGGGGCGCGTTCGGCTACTCGTCCGGCGGTACCTGCTCCCTCCAGCTGGCGATGCGCAACCCGAAGGTCTACACCTCGGCGGTCTCGCTCTCCGGTGACTACGCGATCAAGGACGACCTGACCACCGGCAGCCTCTTCGGCCCCGGCCCGGAGGGCGCCAAGCGTGAGCGCGAGCACGACCTGCTGTGGCGGCTGAAGAACCTCCCCGCGCCGCAGGTCTCCGCGCTGGTGGCCAGCAGCCGTAAGGGCGAGGCGGATTACGGCGACACCATGAAGTTCCTCCGTGCGGCCAAGTCGCCGATGACCGTCGACTCGATCATCCTGCCGCAGGGCAGCCACCAGTTCACGACCTGGCGGCGGGAGGTCGTGCCGGCCCTCCAGTGGCAGAGCCAGCAGCTGACGTTCCCCCAGGACACCGAGGCCGTTCCGCAGCGCAAGCCGGGAGCCGGGAAGAACGGCGCCCCGGGGCAGCGGACCTCGCCGTCCCCGGGACCGTCCGCTTCCGACGACGACAAGGGCCGCCGACGGGTGGAGGCGGAGCGCCCCCAGGGGTGAGCCGCGCGGGAGCCGAGCAGGGGTGCCGGAGCTTTCCGGCGCCCCTGTCGTATGCGGTGCCACCGGTGGCGGCCGGGGCGGTACGGCGCGTTCCGCATGATTCGGAGGGCCTCGGGTAACCGGAACTTCCTCGGGCGCACGGCCCGTCACGCACACCGGGGAGTTCTCATGGCGCGTACGCGAGAGGGCGACGAGGCGGCCTGGTCACCGGTGGCCGCGCGGGCCCCGCTGGCCGTCCGCATCCTGCTGCTGGTGCTGGCGTTCGCCGCGATGGTGGCGTTCGCGGCGGCGCTGGCGCGGGTCACCCTGACCCCGTCGGCGGCCTCGGTGCCGCTGACCCACCCCAACCTCCGCCCCGGCGACTCGATCCGCAGCTACCTCGCGCAGCCGCATCTGGCCGACACCGTCAAGCAGCTCGGCGGCAATGTCGTGCTGGGCGTGCCGTTCGGGGTGCTGCTGCCGGTGCTGGCGCCGCGGGCCCGGGGGCTGCTGCGGGTGGGGGTGGCGACCGCGCTGGTGATGCTGCTGGTGGAGCTGGTGCAGGGGGCGCTGGTCACCGGCCGGGCCTTCGACATCGACGATGTGATCCTCAACTGCTCCGGCGCGCTGATCGGCTATCTGCTGCTGGGGCGGCGGCTGGGCCGGGCGGTGCATCCGCGGCGCCGGCACTGGTGGCACCGGCTCAGCGGCAAGGGGACGGCGGCGCCGGTCAAGCCCTCCGGGGCCGGGTCGGCGTGACGGCGGACGGTTCCGGCGCCGCCCGCGCCGTCTGCCGGCGTGCCGGACGCCCGCGCCCCGCGCGCTACGGCCGGTAGACCATCCCCGGCTGCGGCTTCGCCGGGGAGAGCAGCTGGGAGACCGTGACGATCGTGTAGCCGCGCTTCTTCAGCTCCTTGAGGATGCCGGGGACGGCCGGCACGGTGCCCCGGTAGATGTCGTGCAGCAGGATGATGCCGTCGCGTTCGGTCTGGTCGAGCACCCGCTTGGTGATCAGGGCCGAGTCGTTGGTCTGGTAGTCCTTCGCGGTGACGCTCCACAGGACCTGTGCCAGGCCGAGGCGCTTGCTGATGTCGGAGACCTGTTCGTCGGTCCGGCCCTGGGGCGGGCGCATCAGCCGGGGCGTCCTGCCGGTGATCTTGCGGACCGCCTCCTGGAGCCGGGACATCTCGCGCTGGGCCGCCGCGGCCGGGATGTCGGTCAGGATCTGGTGCGACCAGGTGTGGTTGGCCAGTTCATGGCCCTCGGCGTCGATCCGCTTCACCTCGGCGGGCCGCTTCTCGACGTGGTTCTCCCCGAGCAGGAAGAAGGACGCGTGCACCTTCTCCTTCTTCAGGATGTCCAGCAGGCGGCCGGTGTTCTCACTGGGGCCGGCGTCGAAGGTGAGCGCGACGCACTTGGCCTTGCGGCAGTCGACGCCGTCACCGTCCGTGCCCCGGGGGGCCTTGCCGTCCTGGGCCGCGGCGAGTGCCGTGTCCTTCGCCCGGACGTCGGCGGCCGACGCCTCGGCGCGGGCGTCGGCCGGGGCGGTGACGTCGTAGGTGGCGCAGCCGCTGAGGGCCAGGACCAGGGACGTGGCCGTCAGCAGCCCGGCCAGGGCTGTCGTGCGGGCCGCGGATATCGGCTTCGGCATACGGGCCTCTCTTCGGACGCGTGTGGGGCGCTGGCGAGCCCGTGACCTGCGCTTTTAGGCATGACGAAGCCGACGCGTACGCGCCGTGGCCGCGCCGCGCCGACCTGCGGTGACAGCGGTCGATGGACTCGTGAGGGACTATACATAGGTAGTACACACTGTGTGTATACGTGGGGTGTGTACGTGGCGTGTGTACGGGAGGGGATGGGTGGGCCGAGAGGTGCCGGGAGGGGCGGGAGCCCGGCGGGCGGGGGCCGTCCGCGGCCACCCCGATCGGACGCGTCCGCCGCGACACCCCGCCCGCGCCGCGATGGACTCGTACCGTGACCGCACCGCCGCCGGACGACTGCCTGGCGCACAACGACTGGATCTGCGGCGACTACCTGAGCACCCGTCGGCAGATCCTGCTCGACGCGCTCGCCCAGCACGTCGAGCTGACGGTGCTCTCGGTGGGGCTCGGGCTGGTGATCGCGGTCCCGCTGGCGCTGCTGGCCCGCCGCAGACGCTGGACGGCCGGACCGGTGCTCGGCCTCACCACGGTCCTCTACACGATCCCGTCGCTGGCGATGTTCTCGCTGCTGCTGCCGGTCTACGGGCTGTCCGCCACCCTCGTGGTGGTCGGCCTCGCGCTGTACTCCCTCACCCTGCTCGTACGGAACCTCCTCGCCGGGCTGGACGGGGTCCCGGCGGAGGCCAGGGAAGCCGCCCGGGGCATGGGGTACGGGCCGACGCGCCAGCTGCTGACCGTCGAGCTGCCGCTGGCCCTCCCGGCGGCGATGGCGGGGCTGCGGATCGCCACGGTCTCGGCGGTCGCGCTCACCACCGTCGGCGCCATCGTCGGATACGGCGGGCTGGGCAACCTCATCTACTCCGGGATGAACACGTTCTTCAAGGCGCAGGTGCTCACCGCGTCCGTGCTCTGTGTGCTCATCGCGGTGGTCTTCGACCTGCTGCTGCTCGGGGTGGAGCGGCTGCTGACCCCCTGGCGGCGGGCGGGCCGGCGGGCGCGGGTGCGGACCCGGGCCACCGCCGGACCGAAACGGCTGGTCGCGGCGTTCGGGCGCCGGACATGAACACCCTCTCCGCGGTCTGGCGCTGGCTGACCACGGCCGCCAACTGGTCCGGTGAGAACGGCGTCTGGCACCGCCTCGAACAGCACCTCGTGCTGACCTTCTCCTGTCTGGTCATCAGCGCCCTGATCGCGCTGCCGGTCGCCCTGACCCTCGGCCACCTCGGCCGCGGTGGCGCGCTGGCCGTCAACCTCGCCAACATCGGGCGTGCGGTGCCGACCTTCGCGGTGCTCGTCCTGCTGCTGCTCACGCCGATTGGACGGCACGGGCAGTGGCCGACGATCATCGCGCTCGTGCTGTTCGCCGTCCCGCCGCTGCTGACCAACGCGTATGTCGGGATGCGTGAGGTGGACCAGAACGTGGTGCGGGCCGCACGGGGCATGGGGATGACCGGCACCCAGCTGGTGTGGCGGGTCGAGGTGCCGCTCGCCTCCCCGCTCATCCTGACCGGCATCCGGATCGCCGCGGTCCAGCTGGTGGCCACCGCCACCCTCGCCGCGCTGGTGGGCGGCGGCGGACTCGGCCGGATCATCACCGCCGGGTTCAACCTGGCCAGCACCCCGCAGGTGGTCGCCGGAGCGGTACTGGTCGCGGTGTTCGCGCTGCTCATGGAGGCCGCCTTCGAGCTGGCGCAGCGGTGGGCACCGGAATGGGCGCGCGGACGGACCCGATGAGGGCCGCCGTGGCGGCCGCGGCGGGCGCCGCCGTCCTCGGGCTCGCGGCCTGCGCCGGTGGCCCCTCGCTGGAGACCCGCTCCGCGATCACCGCCTCCCCCGGCGGCCGCGAACTGGTCATCGGCTCGGCCGGCTTCACCGAGAGCGAGCTGCTCGCCCAGATGTACGCGGCGCTGCTCGACCACGCCGGATACCGGACCCGGGTCGTGACCGTCGGCAACCGGGAGCTGTACGAACCCGCCCTCGAAGTGGGACAGATCGACGTCGTACCCGAGTACGCCGCCACCTTCGCGGACTGGCTCAACGCCAAGAACAAGGGCTCCAAGGCGCCTCCGGTGGCCTCGCCCGACATCGGTGCCACCATGGCCGCGCTGCGCCGGATCGCCGGGCCGCGCGGACTGACCGTGCTCCCGGCCGGCCGGGCCGTCGACCAGAACGCCTTCGCGGTGAGCGCCGCCTACGCCCGCAAACACCACCTCAAGACCCTCAGCGATCTCGGCCGCGCCAAGCTTCCGGTGCGTCTCGCCGCGGGCGACGAGTGTGTCCAGCGGCCGTTCTGCGCACCGGGGCTGAGGAAGCGCTACGGGATCAACCTCACCGCCATCGACCCGAAGGGCGTCGGTACCACGCCCGCCAAGCAGGCCGTACAGAACGGGCAGGACCAGATGGTGCTGACCACCAGCACCGATGCCACCCTCGACGAGTTCGGCCTGGTGCTGCTCACCGACGACAAGAAGCTGCAGAACGCCGACTATGTCGTCCCCGTCGTCAACCGAGCCCGCGCGGGCGGCGACGGGCCGGCCGCCGCGCTCAACCGCCTCAACAAGGTGCTGACCACCGCCGACCTGGCGTACCTCAATGAGCAGGTGGACAGCTGGCGGCGGCTGCCGGCGGATGTGGCGCGCAACTACCTGAAATCCAAAGGGCTGTTGCCCAAGGACTGATGTGGGAGGACAGGGCGCGGTGTTTCACGTGAAACGCCCGCCCTGGCGCGCTGTGCGCGTTTCACGTGAAACACCCCCTGCCGCCCGGAGCGTCCTCGTCCTCACTCCGTGGGGACCGAGTCCACCTCCGCCCGCTCCCGCGGTACGCCCCGCTCGTCCGAGCCGATGGTGCGGCGCAGCGCCTCATGGAGCTTCGTCGGGGTGAGGACGCCCAGGAACCGATGGCCGTCCAGGACCGCGATCCAGCCGGCGTCGTGCTTGAGCATCTCGCTGAAGGCCGCCTTGAGCGTGCCGGTCACCGGCACCCATGCCTCCATCCGGCGGGCATGGCCGGCGACCGTGCCCGCCCCGTCCGCCAGCTCCTCCGTGCCCACCCAGCCGTGCAGTTCGCCCTCCTCGTCGAGGACCACCGCCCAGCGGGCGCCCTCGGTCCGCAGCCGGGCCATGGCGTCCGCGGCGGATTCGCCGAGCCGGACGAACGGAGGCCGTTCGAGGTCGCCACGGTCGATGCCGGTAACCGAGAGCTGCTTCAACGCACGGTCGGTGCCCACGAATTCGGCGACGTAGGGCGTGGCGGGGGCGCCGAGGACGCCGGCGGGGGTGTCGTACTGCTCGATCCGGCCCGCTCCGTAGACCGCGATCCGGTCGCCGAGCCGGATGGCCTCCTCGATGTCATGGGTGACCAGCAGCACCGTCTTGTGCAGCTCGGCCTGCAGCCGCAGGAACTCCTTCTGGAGCCGCTCACGGACGACCGGGTCGACCGCGCCGAACGGCTCGTCCATCAGCAGCACGGGCGGATCGGCGGCGAGCGCACGGGCCACCCCGACCCGCTGACGCTGGCCGCCGGAGAGCTGTTCGGGGTAGCGCGAGCCGTAGACGGCCGGGTCCAGACCGACCAGGTCCAGGAGTTCGGCCGCCCGCGCACGGGCCCTGGCCCTCTTCCATCCGGTCAGAAAGGGCACGGTCGCGGTGTTGTCGAGGACGGTGCGGTGCGGGAAGAGGCCGGTCTGCTGGATGACATAGCCGATCCCGCGGCGCAGGGTGACCGGGTTGACGCCGGCGATGTCCGCACCGTCGACGTAGATCCGCCCGTGCGTGGGGTCGATGAGCCGGTTGACCATCATCATGGTCGTCGTCTTGCCGCAGCCGGACGGCCCGACCAGCGTCACCAGCTCCCCCTCGCCGACCTCGAAGGAGAGACCGTCGACAGCGGTGGTCCCGTCGGGATAGCGCTTGGTGACGGAGTCGAACCGGATCATTGCGCCATTGAATCCCGCAGTCCGCGACCGGACCCGTCATACGGGCAATCGGGTGGGGCGGGGCCGAGGTGCCCTCAGACCGGCTCCCGCCGGGCCTCCGCCGCCGGTCCGCCCGTCCCCGGACCGTCCGCCCCCGGCCCGTCGGTCATCCGGTATCCGGCGTCCGGCACGGCCTCGATCACCGGCGGGTCGCCGAGCTTGGCGCGCAGGGCGCCGAGGGTGACACGGACGGCGTTGGCGCCGAAGCTGGTGTGCTCCTCCCACACCTCCTCGATCAGCTCGTCGCCGCTGACCACCGCGCCCTGCGCGCGCAGCAGCACTTCGAGCACCCCGAACTCGGTACGCGACAGCGCCAGCGGCCGGCCGTCCCGGGCGGCCAGCCCGCGCGCGGTGTCGACGGTGACCCCGGCCCGCTCGATGACCTGCGGCTGCCCGTGGCGCGCCGGCCGGCCCAGCGCCAGGACCCGGGCGACCAGTTCCTCATGGCCGACGGGCTTGGCCAGCCGGTCGTCGGCGGCCGGCTCCGGGCCCGCCGCTCCGTCGTCCGGCCCGGCCCCGGTGAGCAGCAGCACCCGGGTCGGCAGCCGCTCCTCCACCACGTAGCGGCGGATGGCGTCGCTGTGCGGCGCGGGCAGTTCGCCGTCCAGGACCAGCACGTCGTACCCGCAGTGCCGCAGTCCGGCCAGCGCCGCACGGCCGTCGTGGGCGATGTCCACCACGACCGCTGCACGGCGCAGCTCCGCGGCGATCGTGTCCGCGAGGCACTCCTCGTCCTCCACCACCAGAACGCGCATGGCGTCATATGTACCCGAGGCGGACCTTCCGGTGAGCGGAACTCCGTGCGCCGCGACCCCGGGACCGGGGAATTCACCAGGCTGGAGCCCAGCGGCACCCGGCTCCGGCCACCGGGCGCACCCCGCCGGTGACCCGCACCGACGGGCCGGCCGCCGCGGCCCGTACGGCCCCGCCACGTCGAACGGGGCCGGACAGCCGCGGCGTGCGGGGCCGTACGAGTTGCTTCCGCCGCACCGCCTCTCCTCCTGCCGCCTCCGGCCCGTCCGGCGTGCTTACGATCCCCTTCGGCCACCGGTCGGAAGGGTGGAAGGGAGCGCCACGATGAGAGCCGTAGCAGTCAGCGCATTCGGTGAACAGCCACAGCTCATGGACCTGCCGCAGCCCGAACCAGGGCCCGGTGAGGTCCTGGTGCGGCTGTCCGCCGCCGGACTCAACCCCGTCGACTGGAAGCTCGCCGACGGGATGTTCGGCGATGCGGTGCCGGCCGCCTTCCCGCTCGTCCTGGGGTCGGACGGGGCGGGGGAGGTGCTCGCCATCGGAAGCGGGGTGCGCCGGTTCACCATCGGCGACGCGGTGTTCGGCCAGTTCCAGCGGCCGGACCAGGGCGGCGGTTCGTACTGCGAACTCGCCGTCGCCGACGAGGAGCGCCTCGCGCACGCCGCCCGCAGCGTCACCTACGCCAGCTCCGCGGCACTGCCGACGGCCGGGATGACCGCCTACAACCTGGTCGAGGAGACCCGGATCGCCGAGGGCAGGACGGTGCTGATCGTCGGCGCGACCGGCGGTGTCGGCACCTTCGTCACCCAGCTCGCGGCCGGCCGCGGCGCCGAGGTGATCGCCACCGCCCGCCCGGCCAAGGCGGAGCTGATGCGCACGCTGGGCGCCGCGGAGACCGTCGACCACACCATGGGACCGGTCGCCGACCAGGTCCTCGCGCAGCACCCGGACGGTGTCGACGTCCTGATCGACATGACCAGCGGTCCCGCCGAGTTCGCCGCGCTGACCCGGACCGTGCGCGACGGGGGCACCGCCGTCTCGCTGATCGGCTCGGCCGACGCGGACGAGCTGACCGAGCACAACCTCCGCGGCTTCAACTTCGTCAACCGCCCCTCCCCGCAGCTGCTGGAGATCCTCGCCGGCCATGTCGACGCGGGCCGTCTGACGGTCCTCGTGGGCCGGGAGGTCTCCCTGGAAGAGGCACCGGAGGCGCTGGCGGCCAGCCGCACCGGCCGGGCCCAGGGCAAGACCGTCGTGGCGATCTGAGCGGCGGTCAGGGACCGGCGCCGGTGCGGGCGGCGAGCCGCCGGGCCCGCAGGGACCGGAGCGCCGGCGGCCCCGCGGCGGCCAGCACCGCGGTCAGTGTGCCCGCGCCGATGACCAGCCAGACTCCGGTGCGCAGCGGCCCGGTGAGCGCGTCGGCGTAGGCGCCGGCCGCGGGCCGGGACACCATGGCGGGCAGCGCGTCCAGAGTGCGGCTGCGGGCCAGGGCGAGCGCCGCGGCCAGCAGACCGGCGGCCGCCGCACAGCCCAGCCCCGCCCCGATCAGCGCCCGCCGCCGGCGCCGCGCCAGCAGCAGCCCGCCGGTCAGACAGAGCGCCGCGGCCGGCGGCAACAGCAGCGCCCCGGTGCGGACGACCCTGTAGACGGCACGGATGCGCGGTACGTCGGGGGCCTTCAGCAGCACGACCTCCACCCCGGCCCGCGGCACCCGCCGGAGGAGGTCGAGCCCCATGCCGTTGTGGGACAGCTGGCGCCGGACCCGTTCCACGACCGGGCTGAGGTCCAGCGTGACCGCGGACCGGCCGGACGCGGCCAGCCGGCCGTCCAGCCGCCGGTGGGCGGTCCGGTGCACCCCGTTCCACACCGCGCCGAACCCACGGCCGGTGACGACCTGCCGCACCTGCTTGGCCACGAACTGGCGGATGCCCCGGGTGAAGTGCCGGCGGACGGCGGGACGCTCGGCGCGCGGTACGGCCTTCAGCAGCCCGTCGAGCCGGACATGCGCCATCACGCCGTCCGTCACGTCGTCGACGACCGCCTGCTGCACGGCGGCGTTCCCCGCCAGCGGCGCCACCGCGGCCACATAGCTGTCGGTCTCGGTCAGTTCGGACCGCGCCCAGAGCGCGGCCAGGCCCAGCGGCAGCAGCAACGCGCCCACCAGCAGCAACACCCCGACGGCCAGCCCCCGTCCGGGCCGTCGCGGTCCGTGCGGCGACCGCTCCCCCTCCGTCACCCGCCCGCCCGGGCGTACGGGTGCGCTCGCTGACATCGCGTCCGGTCCTTCCTGCGCGGGCGACGGGGGCGCGTCGCAGGGACCGGCCGGGCCGGAGGAGATCCGCAGGACGCGCGCTACGGCCACCTCCCAGGCAAGTGGCAACCTCCGCCGCCCGCGAGCGGGGCCGGTGCCAACGGGTGACCGGACGCGCGGCCGCGGGCCCGGGCCGCCCGCCCGGACCCGGTCTCAGCCCGCCCGCACGGTGCGCCGTCGCCGCACCGCCCGCACCACCCCCGGCCCCAGCAGCGCGGTGGCCCCGGCGGCCACCGCCCACCCCACCCAGCCGCCGTCCCCGCTCTCCGCGGCGGTCTCCGGCAGGTCGTCCAGATCGCCCGAACAGGCCGTGGGCGCGTAGGAGTCGCCGGTGTAGACACAGACCGTGGCGGCGGCGCGCAGGGTGCCGGGGGCGGGACCGGCCGAGGAGGTGGCGTCGGTGCGGCCGCCGAGCACGGCGGTGGCGGTGAAGACCTGGACGTCGTGCGCGGGCAGGTCGGAGCGCCAGGTCACCTTCTGCTCGCCGACGCCGTGCCCTTCGACGGTGCCGCCGCGTGCGGTCGCCGAGGTCGTGGTGGCCGGCATCCGCTGTTCGATCCGGGCGCCGCGGACCTCGGTGGCGCCCAGGTTGTGCACGGTGATGCGGTAGTCGAGCCGTTTGCCGGTCTCGGTGTCGTCGACGCCGCCGGTCACCGCCACCGAGACCGAGACGGCGGGCGGTGCCTTCGGGGCGTACGCGGCGGCGGACGGGCCGGGGAGCGTGGCGGCGCACAGCAGCGCGCAGACAACGGCGGTTCTCATGCCGTCATCCGAGCATCGCGGCCGCCGCCACGGCGGCAGGCGGCCGTCTCCCGGGCCGGGTTCACCCGAGTGAGGGGACCCCGGCGGCGTACCGCTCCCGCCGCCCCCGCCCGCTCAGTGCCGGTGCGGCCCCGGCCGGTGCACCGGCCCGTGCGCGTCCTCGCAGTGGCTGCCCCGCGGTTCCGGGCCGGGTCCGGGCCGCGGGCTCAGCGTCAGCAGCTCGTCCGGCGCGCCCTGTTCGCCGACATGATCGACCTGGAGGGTGGCGTGGGTGATGCCGTACTCCCCGCTCAGCAGCTCCTGGAGAGTGCGGCGGACCTTGTGGCAGTCGCCGCCGGGCGCCACCAGGATGTGCGCGGACAGCGCCGGCTGCCCGGAGGTGATCACCCAGATATGCAGATCGTGCACCTCGACGACCTCGTCCGTGGCCGCCAGATGGTCGCCCAGCGCGTCCGGGTCGATCCCGGCCGGCGCGGCCTCCATGAAGATCCGGCCGGAATCCCGCACCAGCCCCGTACCGGCCCGCAGCATCAGCCCGACGACCACGAGCGTGGCGATCGCGTCCGCCCGCTCGAAGCCGGTCGTCACCACGACCAGACCGGCGACGGCGGTGGCGACGAAGCCGAACAGGTCGGTGAGGATGTGCTGGTAGGCGCCCTCGACGTTCAGGCTGGAGCGGTTGGCCCGTGACAGCAGCCAGGTGCAGATCAGATTGACCACGATCCCGGACAGCGCGGTCACCAGCACCAGCCCGCCGGTCACCTTCGGCGGCGAGATCAGCCGCTCGACGGCCTCGTACGCCAGCCAGGCCGACAGCAGCAGCAGGGTGATGCCGTTGGCCTGCGCGGAGAGGATCTCGGCGCGCTTGAGCCCGTAGGTGAACCCGCCGCGGGCCGGCCGCGCGGCCAGCCGCATCGCGATCAGCGCCAGCACGATCGAGACCGCGTCGGTGAGCATGTGGGCGGCGTCCGAGATCAGCGCCAGGGACTGTGCCACCACACCGATGACCACCTCGACCGCCATGTACGCGGTGAGCAGGATCAGCGCGGCCCGCAGCCAGCGCCGGTCCGCGTCCGGTGAGACTCCGTGCGCATGGCTGTGGCTGTGGCCCTGCCCGTGGCTGTGGGCGTGCTCGGTCATCGGCGCGCTCCTTCCTGGCTCCTCGCTGCGAAGCAAACCGCACTTCGGCGAAAGATCCAAAGGCTGCACCGGTGACCGTTGTCATTACCGTCGAACGGGCGATCGTGCCTGGTCAGAGCGGTGCGGAGGAGGCGGGAGCGGAACCGGGAAAACGGAGTTCGGCCATCCGCTCGCGGCGGGCGCGGTGAGCCGTCCACGCTCCTCCTGCCGGGTAGCATCCGGCGCCATGAGCAACGCTACGGGGGACACCCGGCGGCCCGCACCCGGCAAGGGACAGCTCCTGGCGCCGCTCGGCCTGCTGGCCGCCGTCGCCGTCCTGTCCACCCACCACGACGGCCTCCCCTTCTGGCTCGGCGCCCTGCTCGGCACCGTCTCCGTCCTAGGCCACCTGGCCTGCTTCGACTCCCCCCGCGGCCTCTGGCAGTGGCTCCCGGCCGTCGTGGGCTTCTGCACGGCGTTCCTGTTCGCGGGGCAGTTCCTGACGGCGCTGCTGGTGTGAGGCGGGGGCGGGCCTCCCCGCGGGACGGTGCGCGGCGACCGGTCAGTAAAGTTCGCCCCCCGTCCCCCGGACCGGTCCCCGTCCCTTCTGACCTCTGAGGTATCCGGCAGTGAGCCCCGCACCAGCCGCCCCGGCCGCTCCTGAAAGCCTGACCGTTGTCGGTATCGGGGCAGACGGCTGGGACGGGCTGCCCGCTGTCTCCCGGGAGGCGCTGGGGGCCGCCGAGGTGCTGATCGGGGGTGCCCGGCAGCTCGCGCTGCTGCCCGGCGAGTGCGCCGGGGAGCGGGTGCCGTGGCCGTCGCCGCTGCGGCCGGCCGTCCCGGGGCTGCTCGCCGCGTATGCCGGGCGGCGGGTGTGCGTGCTGGCCAGCGGTGACCCGATGTTCCACGGCATCGGGCGGACGCTGACCGAGGTGCTCGCGGAGCAGGCGGCGGGCGGGGCGCCGGCCGTCGGGCTACGCATCCTCCCGCACCCCTCCTCCGTCTCCCACGCCTGTGCCCGCCTGGGCTGGCCGCTGGAGGACACCGAGGTCGTCACGCTCGTCGGACGGCCCGCAGCGAACCTGGTCCGCGCGCTGTACGACGGCCGCCGGGTGCTGGTGCTCTCCGCCGGCGCCCGCACCCCCGCCGAGGTCGCGGCCCTGCTGCGCGAGCACGGTTTCGGGCCGACCCGGATGCGCGTACTGGAGCAGCTCGGCGGCCCCCGGGAGCGGACGGCCGAGGGCACCGCCGAGGACTGGGACCTGCCGCCCGGCGACCCCCTCAACGTGCTGGCCCTCGACTGCCGCCGCGCGCCCGGCACCCCGCCGCTCTCCACCGTCCCCGGCCTCCCCGACGACGCCTACGAGCACGACGGCCAGCTCACCAAGCGCCATGTCCGCGCCGCCACCCTCGCCGCCCTGGCGCCCGCCCCCGGCGAGCTGCTCTGGGACATCGGCGGCGGCTCCGGTTCCATCGCCGTCGAGTGGCTGCGGGCGCACCGCAGCTGCCGCGCCGTCAGCGTCGAGCGTGACCCCGTACGGGCCGAGCGGATCGGCCGGAACGCGCACAGGCTCGGCGTCCCGGCGCTGCGCGTCGTCACCGGCGCCGCGCCCGCCGCGCTGAACGGACTGCCGACGCCGGACGCGGTCTTCGTCGGCGGCGGGCTGACCGCCCCCGGCCTGCTGGCCGCGTGCTGGGCGGCGCTGCCCGTGGGCGGCCGGATCGTGGCGAACACCGTGACGCTGGAGTCCGAGGCGCTGCTCGCCGACTGGTACCGGCGGCACGGCGGCGAACTGGTCCGGCTCGCGGTCGCCCGTGCCGTGCCGGTCGGCGGCTTCACCGGCTGGCGGCAGGCGATGCCGGTCACCCAGTGGGCGGCCGTGAAGCCGCTGCCCGCCTCCCCGTCCCCGACCGTCCTCCCCCAGGAGACCGAGCAACCATGACCGTCCACTTCATCGGCGCGGGTCCCGGCGCCGCCGACCTGATCACCGTGCGCGGCGCCCGTACGCTCGCGTCCTGCGGGGTCTGCCTCTACGCCGGCAGCCTGGTGCCGCGCGAGCTGCTCGCGGAGTGCCCGCCCGGCGCCCGGCTCATCGACACCGCGCAGCTGGACCTCGACACGATCACCGCCGAAATGGTCCGCGCCCACGAGGAGGGCCACGACGTGGCCCGGCTGCACTCCGGCGACCCGTCCGTCTTCAGCGCGGTCGCCGAGCAGATGCGCCGGCTGGACGCGGCCGGGGTGCCGTACGACGTGGTGCCGGGTGTCCCCGCGTTCGCCGCGGCGGCGGCCGCGCTCAAGCGGGAGCTGACCGTCCCCACCGTCGGCCAGACCGTCATCCTCACCCGGGTCGCCCAGCGGGCCACCCCCATGCCCGAGGGCGAGGACCTCGCCACCCTGGGGCGCAGCGGGGCGCTGCTGGTGCTCCACCTGGCCGCGATGTACGTCGACCGGGTCGTCGCCGAACTCCTGCCCCACTACGGCGCCGACTGCCCCGCCGCGGTCGTCGCCATGGCCTCCCGCCCCGACGAACTCGTGCTGCGCGGCACCCTCGCCGACATCGCCGGTCAGGTGAAGGCGGCGGGCGTGGTCCGTACGGCCGTCATCATCGTCGGCCGCACCCTGGGCGCCGAGCAGTTCCGCGACAGCCATCTCTACTCGGCGGACCGGGAGCGGCCGCATCTGCCGTGCGCGGCGCCGTCGGACGCGGAGACGGCGTAGGGGCGTACGTCCAGAGGGCGCGGGCGCAGGGGGCCTTGGCACAGACCCGCGGCCGGACACACATGAACCCCGGAACAGGAAGTTCCGGGGTTCACGTATGTCCAACCGCCCTGTCAGGGCCGTCCAACGGTGCCGCTCAGAAGCCGGTGGTCTCCACCGACGCCGCACCGGCGAGCTGGCCGACGGGCAGGCTCGACGCGACGGACTCGGCGGTGCCGACGACGTTGCCGACGCTCACGGCGGCACCGTGCCCGGCGACCTCGACACCGGCGCTGGCGAGCCCACCGGCGATGCCGTCCAGCTCGCTGTCGGCGATCTCGCAGGTGTTGATCTCAGAGGTGAAGCCGTGGCGCATGGCGTGCCCTTCCTTCAGAGCTATGGGTTTTCGAACTCATGTGACCGAATTGCGGACAACCCGAATCCGGTCGTGACGGGGCCATTCCGCGCCGGAAATGTGACGCATTGATGACGGTCCGTCGGCACACAGAATGCAATCACGCGACAGCGCTGCACGGCAACTTCCCGGGCGTTTTTTCACCAGACTGAAATATGGCGCCACAATCGCCCTGACCTGCAAGTTTGCTTGCTTCTTGAGGGTGAAGAGACCGTGCGGCGGCTATCGGGAAACTATCCCTGGAAAGTCCTGCATGAGGCCCCGGCGGGTATATCTGTGGGAACCGTCCATCGAATCCTTGGTGAGTGCGATGGGGCGACATGTCTGCCTTCCCGGCTTTCCTCTCCATCGGGGGTATCACTGCCGCCTGGTCCGGAAACGATGTGCTGTGAAGCGGGAAAGGGCTTGCGGGTGGCGGGTCCGTATTCCGGGGGATTGCCCTGGGGGAGCGGAACCGGGCGGACGGCTTGGCCACTCCGGTTCCGCTCCCCGGGGCCCGTCCGGATGGCTCTCCGACCGCATCAGGGTGAATACCCGTTATCCCGTCACCGGGGGCCGGTAAGGAAGCTGCGACACCCAAGGGGGGCCGAAGCAAAGGAGTACGCCACGATGCGTACCAGACTGGCCGCCGGCGTCGTCGGCGCCGCAGCCCTGCTGACGCTCTTCGGCGGCACCGTCGCCGCGGCCGACGGCAAGGACCATGTCGCACAGGCGACGGACACCCCCGGGCAGATGCACGACAGCTCGCCGTGGATGCACGACAGCCCGCGGCGGATGAACGACCGGCCGGGCCGGCTGCACGACCGCCGCGAAGGGCGCTACGACCGCCGTGAGGGCCGCTACGAGCGCCCCGGGAGCTTCCGGGACAACCCGCTGCGGCTGACCACCTGCGCCCTCGGCACGGCGCTGGGCTCGCTCACGGGCAACTCGGAGGACTGCCTGGGCGACCGGTTGGGCCGCGGTTCCCGCGACTGACGGCGCTCCCGCGACCGACGCCCGGCAGCGAAGCCCGTCACCGCTGAGGGCTTCCCTGCCGGGCGTCCGCCGGCCCCCGCGGCTCCGCCCGCCCCACCACCATCCCCGCCCGGTCGATACAGATGACGTCGACCGCGACCGGTGCGCCGCGCAGCACGGCCAGCGCCTCGTCCCGCGCCGTCGCCGCCACCAGATCCCCCAGCGGGACTCCCGCCGCGGCGCACAACTGGAGTGCCGCCAGGCCCGTGTTGGCCTCCGCGACCGCGCCCGCCAGCGCCTCGTCCGCCCCGCCCCGCCGGGCCAGCTCCGCCAGGAACCCCTTGTCCACCTGGGACCGCGCCGAGTGCAGATCCAGATGCCCCGCCGCCAGCTTGGACAGCTTGGCGAAACCGCCGCAGACGGTGAGCCGCTCCACGGGATGACGCCGGATGTACTTCAGCACCGCCCCCGCGAAGTCGCCCATGTCCAGCAGCGCGTCCTCGGGCAGATGGTGCAGGGCGACGGCCACCTTCTCGGACGTCGAGCCCGTACACCCGGCCACGTGCCGCCGGCCCGCCGCCCGCGCCACGTCCACGCCCCGCCGGATGGAGTCGATCCAGGCCGAGCAGGAGTACGGCACCACGATCCCGGTGGTCCCCAGGATCGACAGCCCGCCCAGAATGCCCAGCCGCGGATTCCATGTGCTCCGGGCGATCTCCTCGCCGTGATCGACCGAGATCTCCACCTCGACATCGGCCGCCGCGCCCGCACCGCCGCCGTACCGCGCCGCGACCTGCGCCAGATGCTCCCGCATCAGCTGCCGCGGCACGGGGTTGATCGCCGGTTCCCCCACCTCCAGCGGCAGACCGGGCCGCGTCACCGTCCCGACGCCCGGCCCGGCCCTGAAGACGACGCCCGACCCGGCGGGCAGCGCCCGCACGGTGGCCCGGACGAGCGCCCCGTGGGTGACGTCCGGGTCGTCGCCCGCGTCCTTGACGACACCCGCCATGGCGGCCGTCCGCCCCGGCGCCAGCTCCTCCACCGCGAGGGCGAAGGAGGGCGTCTGCCCCTTCGGCAGCGTGATCGTCACCGGATCGGGGAACGCGCCGCTCAGCAGCGCCGTGTACGCGGCCGTGCTCGCCGCCGTCGCACAGGCACCGGTGGTCCAGCCGAGCCGCAGCCCGGTGTGCGCGAGCTGCGCGCTGCGCCCGCCCGCGGCCTTGCCCGTACCCTGCGGCCCCGTACCCTGCGGTTGCGCTTCAGCCACGGAGGAACCCACATCCCATGCCCGACGCAGCCCGCCCACCACGCCATGTACTGATCCTCGGCGGTACGACGGAGGCCCGTCGCCTGGCCGCCGCCCTGGTGCCGGAGTCCGCCGGGGCAGCGGAGTCCGCCGGGGCGCCGGGGCCCGCGCTGCGGGTGACCAGCTCGCTCGCCGGCCGGGTCGCCGCGCCGCGGCTGCCCGTAGGGGAGGTGCGCATCGGCGGGTTCGGCGGCCCCGAGGGCCTCGCCCGCTGGCTGCGCGAGCACGCGGTGGACGCGCTCATCGACGCCACCCATCCTTTCGCCGGCACGATCAGTCACCATGCGGCGCTGGCCGCCGCCACCGCCCATGTTCCCCTGCTCGTCGTCCGCCGGCCCGGCTGGGTGCCGGGCCCCGGCGACACCTGGCACCAGGTCACCTCCCTGGACGAGGCCGCCGCGGCCCTCCCCGCCCTGGGCAGCCGCATCTTCCTCACCACGGGACGCATGGGCCTCTCGCACTTCGCCCACCTCACCGACCCCTGGTTCCTGGTCCGCTCCGTCGACGCCCCCGAGCCTCCGTACCCGCCCCGTATGGAGGTGCTCCTCGACCGGGGCCCCTTCACCGTGGAGGGCGAGCGCGCGCTGCTCCGGACCCACCGCATCGACGTCCTCGTGACGAAGGACAGCGGCGCCGCCGCGACCGCCGCCAAGCTGACGGCGGCGCGGGAGGCGGGGGTGCCGGTGGTGGTCGTACGGCGCCCGCCGGTGCCCGGCGGAGTGCCGGTGGCGGCTGATCCGGACGCGGCGGTGAACTGGCTCCGCGAGGTATTCAGCGAGGCCGGTTCACACTGAGCCGATTGGCTTCCCGGACCCTTTCCACTAATTCTTCCCGCCGCTTTGCGGATTCCTCTTGTTCCTCCTCGCTTCCGGTGTCCGGGACGGTGTCGCGGGCGGCGGGCGAGCCGGTCGTCTCCTCGCTCACGGGGCACCCGCCCCCACCGCTCGCGCGAGCTGCCGGGCCAGCTGTGGCGTACATCGCCCGAGGTCCACCAAGGGACGCGGGAAGTCCCCCGCCAGCGACACCCCGTCCAGAGCCAGCGACGGCAGGGTGATGCCCGCCCCCTTCAGCGCCGCCCGCAGCTCGTCCCGAGCCTGCTCGGCTTCCCTGATCCTCCCGGCCGCCGGAGAGCGCTCCGCCAATCCCATTTCTCTGCTCCGTTCGAGTCCTGACTGGGCTGTCAATGCCCTTTCCCCGTCCTAGAGTTGTCACTCCGCTCCGCTCTCGAAAGGGAGACGGCGTTGTCGTCCGCACGGGCAACAGGGGGTAGGGAAAATGCTCGAAAAGAATTCCGAGGAGGACGAGGGTTCGGCCCGCTGGGTCCTCGCCTGCGAACTCGGCCGCCTCCGCGAGGCCTCCGGCAGATCCCTGGCCCAACTGGCCGAAGAGGCCAACTACGACCGCACCTACCTCCACCGCCTGGAAACCGGCGAACGCTTCTCCAAGCTCCCGGTCATGGAGGTCCTGGACCGGATCTATGGCACGGGCGGCCTGCTGGTACGGCTGTGGGGGCTGGCGCGGCTGGACGGCTTCGCGGACCGCTACAAGCTGTTCATGAAGTACGAGGCGAAGGCCACGATCATGCACAAGTACATGCTGGGGATTCCGGGCCTGCTGCAAACTGAGGACTACGCCCGGCTCGTGCTCTCCTCAGCGCCGTCACCGATGTGCCCTGATGCGCTGGAGGAGTCCGTGGCGCTCCGCATCGGCAGGCAAGACTTGCTGCGCACTGCGCCGCCGCCCAGTGTCCGAGTGATCCTTGATGAGTCCGCCTTGATGCGCCCTCCGGCTGACGCCGGTGTCTGGGGCGATCAGCTTTCTCACCTGATCAGTGCTTCTGAGCTGCGGAACATCACGGTCCAGGTCCTGCCCTTCGCTGCCGGATTGCACGACCTGATAGGAGGTTCGCTGTCGCTACTGTGGATGGCGGACGGCACGGCTGTTGCCTACCTCGAAGGCAACAAGTCCGGCGACTTGATTGAAGATGCGACCGAAGTTGGTCAACTACGCCTGTCCTACGATCACTTGCGGGATATGGCGCTCACTCCGCCGGACTCCGTCGCGTTTATCAAGCAGCTACTGGAGGACAGCAAACCGTGAAGACGATCCCGAACCTGGCCGCCAGCGCGTGGCGTAAGAGCAGCTACAGCAACGGCGGAGACGCCAACTGCGTCGAGGTCAACGACGGCTTCCCCGGTGCCGTCCCGGTGCGTGACAGCAAGAATCCGACCGGCGGTGTGCTGCTGTTCCCGGCTGCCGCCTGGTCGGACTTCATATCGACCGTGAAAGCGGACCAACTGAGCTGACAGCAACGGAGGGCAGCAAGCCATGAAGACGGTCCTTGATCTGACTGCCATTGCGTGGCGTAAGAGCAGCTACAGCGATGGCGGAGCCGACAACTGCGTCGAGGTCTCCGATGGCTTCCCCGGTGCCGTCCCGGTGCGTGACAGCAAGAATCCGACCGGCGGTGTGCTGCTGTTCCCGGCTGCCGCCTGGTCGGCCTATGTAGCTGCCGTGAAGGAGGGGCGGCTCGGCCGAGCCGCCCCCTAGGGTACGGGTACGTACCCGTACCCTGGGGAAGAGGGAAGGAGCACGATGATGCCCGATGCCAACGTACGCATCCCCGAGGAAGCCAAGGACCGGCTTGCCGCGATCGCGGCCGCCGAGGGTCTGTCTCTGCGTGCCTACCTGGCGCGCCTCGCCGAATCCCTGCTGACCCCGGCTGAGCGTGCAGAGCGCGCGGCAAAGGCGCTCACCGCGCTGAAGAGCTGGAATGGGTACGCCCCCACTTCGGCGCAACAGAAGGACCTGGATGGTGAGCTCGACCGGCGGCTGGCGCAGGTGACCGGCCCGTGACCGATGCGCTGCACATCGTCCTGGACGAGACCGCGATGATCGCGGCCGGACAGGGCAATGTCCTCGCCTCCCGGCTCATCCATCGCGCGCACGCCGAGCCCGGCTGGTACCTCTACGCGCCGGCCTGCGCGCTCGTCGAAGCCGACCGCGCACGGCCCGGTACGGCCGAGCCTCTTGCCTCCCTGCCCGGTATCACCGTCCTGGACCTGGATCTGCCCGCGGCCTTGGCCTTAGCGGGTCAGGAGACGTGGGCTGCTGCCCACAGTCACCACGCGGCCCAGCCCACGCCCGACCGGCCCGACGGCGCGATTGTCGCCACCACCGCCCCGAAGCGCTGGCACGGCGAACCGGTCCGAGTGCTGGATCTCACCGCCTGACCGCACCCCTTCGGCACCTCCCTTCTATGGCTCACCCGGAGCCCCGCCCCCGCCGGGTCGCCGCCACGATGACGAACGTGACGCTGATCAGGAGCGCCCATGAGCCGAACTTCTCCGGGGCGACCGGCTGCCACCCGTGGAGCTGGTGCGGGTAGCGCCAGGCGCCCAGGTAGGTGGCGATGTTCTCGGCCAGCCACAGGAAGAAGCCGATCAGCGCGAAGGACAGGGCCAGCGGCATGCGGTAGCGCGCCTTACCCACGCCGAAGCGGACCCAGGTGCCCGCGGTGACCGCGACGAGCAGGGCGGCGAGGGGCCAGCGCAGGTCGGGCAGCCAGTGGTGGCTGAAGAAGTTCACGTAGATGGCCACGGCGACGGCCGTGGTGGCGCGGGGGCGGTAACGGACCAGTTCCAGGTCCATCAGCGGAGGCGGAACACCAGCGTGAGCAGCAGCCCGTAGACGAGCAGCAGGTCGTATCTGGCCACGGGCAACTGGGGCAGCACGGTGGACAGCGCGACCCCCGAGAGCAGCGCGACCGCGAACGCGCAGCTGCTCGTCTGGAGCCGTGTGAAGATCAGCAGTTGCTGTACGCGGGCCGGAATCGCGTGCATGTGGCGGGAGACGCGGCGGTGCCGGGAGGGGTTGCGAGAAGTGTGGTCCGCGCAGGTCACAGGCCCGGCCGGGGCTCCGGCGTCCGCGCGAGGCGAACGGAGCCCCGGCCCGGCCGCCAGCCTCACCCCTCCGGGTACCTCCGCGGGGTCCAGACGACCTCGGTTCCGTTGTCGCGGCGTACCGCCTGGGTCTGGGACGAGCCCACGAGCAGGAGGGTGCGCATGTCGACCTGGTGGGGGTCGAGGTCGGCGAGGCGGACCGTGCGGACCGATTCCCCGGGGCCGCCGATGTCGCGGGCGAGGATGACGGGGGTGTCGGGGGCGCGGTGCTCCAGGAGGAGTTCGCGGGCCTTGCCGACCTGCCAGGTGCGGCTGCGGGAGCCGGGGTTGTAGAGGGCGAGGGCCAGGTCGGCGCCGGCCGCGGCGTGCAGGCGTTCGGCGATGACCTCCCACGGCTTGAGGCGGTCGGAGAGGGAGATGACCGCGTAGTCGTGACCGAGCGGGGCGCCGGCGCGGGCCGCGGCGGCGTTGGCGGCGGTGACGCCGGGCAGGACCCGTACGGGGATGGCGCGGTAGGGGGCCTGGCAGGCGACCTCCAGGACGGCGGTGGCCATCGCGAAGATGCCCGGGTCGCCGCCGGAGACCACGGCCACCCGGCGGCCGCGCCGGGCCAGGTCGAGGGCGAGTTCGGCGCGCTCGGACTCGACCTTGTTGTCGGAGGCGTGGCGGCGCTGGCCGGGGCGTACCGGGACGCGGTCCAGGTAGGTCGCGTAGCCGACGAGGTCCTCGGCGGCGGCCAGGGCGCCGCGGGACTCGGGGGTCAGCCAGAGCGGGCCGGCCGGGCCGGTGCCGACGACGACGACCTCGCCGGGGGCGGAGGCGGCCTCGTCGGCCGCGGTCGTCGCCGTGGGCGTGGCCGCGCTCGCGTCGACGGCCGTGTCAGCCGTCGCCGTCTCGGTGCCCGCACTCGTCCCCGTGCCGGGCGGCAGGTCCGCGATCCGGCTCGGCAGCACGCTGACGGAGAAGTACGGGACCGTCTCCGCGTCGAGGTCGGCCAGCTTCTCGGTGCGTTCGCCGGACATCGTCGCGCGCTCGACGTAGTGGGCCTCCGGGAGGCGGCCGGAGCGTTCCATGGCGCGGCGGACGGTGGGGAAGGTGCGGCCCAGCTTCATGACGACCGCGGTGTCGGTGGCGGCCAGGCGGGCGGTCAGTTCCTCCTCCGGGAGCGTGCCGGGAAGGATCGTCAGCACCTCGTCGGCCTCGGCGAGCGGCTTGCCCAGGCGGGCCGCTGCGGCGCTGATGGAGGTGACGCCGGGGATGACCTCGGTGGGATAGCGGTGGGCCAGCCGCTTGTGCATGTGCTGGTAGGAGCCGTAGAAGAGCGGGTCGCCCTCGGAGATGACGGCGACGGTGCGGCCGGCGTCGAGGTGCGCGGCGAGGCGGGCCGCTGCGGTCTCGTAGAACTCGTCCAGCGCGCCCCGGTAGCCGCCGGGGTGGTCGGTCGACTCGGTGGTGACCGGGTAGATCAGCGCTTCCTCGATGTGGTCGGCGCGGAGGTGCCGGGCGGCGATGGAACGCGCGATGGACCGTCCGTGCCGGGCGCTGTGGTAGGCGATGACGTCGGCCTCGGCGATGATCTCGACCGCCCGGACCGTCATGAGGGACGGGTCGCCGGGGCCGAGGCCCACACCGTAGAGCCGACCGGTCGGCTGCTGCTCGCTCACGCTCACTCTTCCTCGCTTGCCATGGCGTTGATCGCGGCGGCGGCCATGGCGCTGCCGCCCCGGCGTCCGCGCACCACGAGGTGGTCCAGCTCCGACGGGTGGGCGATCAGGGCGTCCTTCGACTCCGCGGCGCCGATGAAGCCGACGGGTATCCCGATGACGGCGGCGGGGCGGGGCGCGCCCTCCTCGATCATTTCGAGGAACCGGAACAGCGCGGTGGGGGCGTTGCCGAACGCGACCACGGCCCCTTCCATCCGGTCCCGCCACAGCTCCAGGGCGGCGGCGCTGCGGGTCGTCCCCATCGTGGCGGCGAGGTCAGGGACCGACGGGTCGGTGAGGGTGCACAGGACCTCGTTGCCGGCCGGCAGCCGCTTCCGGGTGACGCCGCTGGCCACCATGTTGGCGTCGCAGAGGATCGGCGCACCGGCCTGCAGCGCCGCGCGGCCGCGGGCCACGACCTCGGGGGTGAAGGCCAGATCGCGTACCAGGTCGACCATGCCGCAGGCGTGGATCATCCGGACCGCGACCCGGCTGACGTCGGCGGGCAGGCCGGCGAGGTCCGCCTCGGCGCGGATGGTGGCGAAGGACTGGCGGTAGATCGCCGCACCGTCCTTCTCGTAGTCGAACGCGGTCACTGTGGCCTCGGGGTTGTCGGGTACGGGGCGGTGGTGGAGGTGGGGCATGGAGCTGAGGTGGGGCATGGAGCCGTGGGTCGGGGGCGGTTCATGAGGTGGCGGGGGACGGAGCGGCGGAGGGTGCCGCCGCCGGTGCGGGGTGCGGGGCGGGCGCGGTCTCCGGCCGCACGACCGAGACCCGGTAGCCCTCCGCCGTCGCCAGCACGTCGACCCAGGCGCCGTGCGGATGGCCGCAGCGGCGTTCGCAGCCGGACCAGTACACGGGGAGGTGCCGGAGGGCGGCGTCGTCCGCTCCCGGTTCGCCGGGGCCGGGGCGGGCGGCGGAGACGGGGCCGGGCACGGGGGTGCCCGCCGTGACCGCGGCCGTCGCGTCCGCCCGTACGTCGGTACGGGACTTGGCGCAGCCGGGGCGGCCGGTGCAGGCGCCGATGCGGTGCCAGGGGGAGTCCGGGGCGGTGACCAGCCCGGCGGCGGACAGCTCACGCAGGCGGGCGGGCGCCGTCGCGGCGGACAGTCCCGGGACGACGATGCCGCGCCAGGGCGTGAGGCGGAGCGCGCCCGCACCGTCCTCGGCGGCGAGGGCGGTCAGCAGCCGCCACTGCGCGACCGACAGCCGCCCCAGCGGCGCGAGCACGGAGAGCGCGCGGGCCCCGTCGCGGCCCTCGACGATGCCCGGAGCGGAGGAGTCGGCGGCCGCGGTGTGCGTCCCCGCCGCGGTCCCGGCCACCGGCACCGCCCCGATGCCCGCCGCGTGCAGCCGGTCCGCGACGGTGCGGGCGGTCAGGCCGTGGCCGTCCGGGAGTTCACGTATCCGCCAGGCGCCGCTGCCGCTCGATCCGGCGGCGGTCAGGAAGGCCTCGGCGGCGGTGAGCGCGGCGCGCGGGGCGTCCCGGCCGGCGATCCGCAGCGCGGCCGGATCGTCGCCGACCCGGAGCAGGGCGGTGGCTCCGGACCCGGCCGGGCGGCCGGCGCCGGACGCGTCCTCGTGCGCCGTCGGCGCCCCGGTCCCGGCTGGTTCTGCGACCAAGCTCACATCGCCGCCGAGCGCCGCCACATCGCCCCGTCCGTCGTCCAGGACGAAGAGGAAGCGGCCCGACAGCGCGGTCGCGGACTCGCTCGCGCAGAGCAGTCCGTCCAGCTCACGGGCCCACAACCGCACGTCAGCGGGGGTGTGACGGTCCAGTCCGGCGAGCGGGGAGGCGAGGATGTTGCGGATGCGTTCGTGGCGCTCGGAGGGCAGCAGACCGGCGTCGCGCAGCAGGGCGGCGAGCTGTCCCCCGCAGCCCTCCGGGAGGCCGCGGAGTTCCGCGTTGCCGCGGGAGGTGAGCGAGAGCCGGCCGTCGCCGAGCCGGTCGGCGGCATCGGCCAGCGCCTCTGCCTGACGCACCGTCAAATCCCCGGCGGGCAGTCGCACTCGGGCGAGGTGACCGTCGGCGGCGGAGTGCAGCCGCAGCGCTCCCGGGCAGGCGTCACCGCGGTCCCGTATGGGCGGTTCGGCGCCTTGGGGCCGTAGTGAGGGGGAGGGCGGCATGGCCGCGAGCATACCCACGGAGGCGGGTGGCCCATCCGGGCCGGAGCCGGCCGGGCACCCGACCCGGATTCGGGTACCGGGCACGCGCCCCCGTCGCCGCGGGGCCGGTCCGGAGGCCCGCTTACCTCGCTCGGCCGCAGCCCTTACTATGCAGGTCGGTGGGTCGGACGGCCCACCGACGCCAGCGACGGCGCAGGGCCTTACGGCCTTGGGGAGGAAGCCCGGTGAGAATCCGGCGCGGTCCCGCCACTGTGAGCCCGGCAGACGCCGGGTGAGCCAGGAACTCCTGCCGTCCCTACGACCACCCGGGGCGCGGATACCCCGAGGAAGGCCTGCGCTCGCATGCTTCTGCTGCTGTCGACCTCCGACACCGACCTGCTCAGCGCCCGCGCGGCCACGGGCCCCGTGCCGTACCGGCTCGCCAACCCCGCCCGGCTCGACGTCGCCGAACTCCCCGCGCTGCTGGAGGGCACCGACCTCGTCGTCGTACGCCTCCTCGGCGGCATCCGCGCCTGGGAGGAGGGCCTGGAGGTGCTGCTCGCCGAGGACCAGCACCGGCCGGTCGTCGTGCTCACCGGTGAACAGGCCCCCGACGCCCAGCTCATGGAGCAGTCCACGGTCCCGGTCGGCATCGCGGCCGAGGCGCACGCCTACCTCGCGCACGGCGGCCCCGCCAACCTCGACCAGCTCGCCCGCTTCCTCTCCGACACGGTGCTGCTGACCGGCCACGGCTTCGAGCCGCCGGAGCCCGCCCCGTCCTGGGGCCCGCTGGACTGGGAAGGCCGCAACGAGAGCGGCCCGCTGGTCGCCGTGCTCTACTACCGCGCCCACCACATGAGCGGCAACACCGCCTTCGTACGGACCCTGTGCGAGCAGATCGAGGCGGCCGGCGGGCGGGCCCGGCCGCTGTTCGTCGCCTCCCTCCGGGCCCCCGAGCCGGAGCTGATCGAGGCACTGCGGAGCGCCGACGCCCTGGTCACCACGGTCCTCGCGGCGGGCGGCAGCAAGCCGGCCGACGCCTCCGCCGGGGGCGACGACGAGTCCTGGGACGCGGGCGCGCTGGCCGCCCTGGACGTGCCGATCCTGCAGGCCCTGTGCCTGACCGGGCCGCGCAGCGCCTGGGAGGAGAACGACGAGGGGCTGTCGCCGCTGGACGCCGCCTCGCAGATCGCGGTGCCCGAGTTCGACGGCCGGCTGATCACCGTCCCGTTCTCCTTCAAGGAGGTCGACGAGGACGGTCTGCCGGTCTACGTCGCCGACCCCGAGCGCGCCGCCCGGGTCGCCGGGATCGCCGTCCGGCACGCGCGGCTGCGCCACATCCCGGCCGCGGAGAAGCGCCTCGCGCTGGTGCTGTCCGCCTACCCGACCAAGCACTCCCGGATCGGCAACGCGGTCGGCCTGGACACCCCGGCCAGTGCCGTGGCGCTGCTGCGCCGTCTCCGGGCGGACGGCTACGACTTCGGCGACGAGAGCGCCGAGCCGGTCCCGGGCCTGGAGTCCGGCGACGGTGACGAGCTGATCTACGCCCTCATCGAGGCCGGCGGCCACGACCAGGAGTGGCTCACCGAGGAGCAGCTCGCCCGCAACCCGGTCCGTATCCCGGCCGCCGACTACAAGCGCTGGTACGCCACGCTGCCCAAGGAGCTGCGGGACTCCGTCGAGGAGCACTGGGGGCCGCCGCCCGGCGAGATGTTCGTCGACCGCAGCCGCAACCCCGACGGCGACATCGTGCTGGCCGCGCTGCGCCGCGGCAACCTGCTGGTCCTCATCCAGCCGCCGCGCGGCTTCGGCGAGAACCCGATCGCGATCTACCACGACCCCGATCTGCCGCCCTCGCACCACTACTTGGCGGCGTACCGCTGGATCGCGGCCTCCGCCGAGGACGGCGGCTTCGGCGCGGACGCCATGGTCCACCTGGGCAAGCACGGCAACCTGGAGTGGCTGCCCGGCAAGAACGCCGGCCTGTCCGCGGCCTGCGGCCCGGACGCCGCCCTCGGTGACCTGCCACTCGTCTACCCGTTCCTGGTCAACGACCCGGGCGAGGGCACCCAGGCCAAGCGCCGGGTGCACGCCACTCTCGTCGACCACCTCGTCCCGCCGATGGCCCGCGCCGAGTCCTACGGCGACATCGCGCGCCTGGAGCAGCTCCTCGACGAGTACGCGTCGATCTCCGCGATGGACCCGGCGAAGCTGCCCGCCATCCGCGCCCAGATCTGGACGCTGATCCAGGCCGCCAAGCTCGACCACGACCTGGGGATGGACGAACGCCCCGACGACGACGGCTTCGACGACTTCCTGCTGCACGTCGACGGCTGGCTGTGCGAGGTCAAGGACGCCCAGATCCGCGACGGACTGCACGTCCTGGGCGGTGCGCCGGCCGGCGAGGCACGGGTCAACCTCGTGCTCTCCATCCTGCGCGCCCGCCAGATCTGGGGCGGCACCTCCGCCCTCCCCGGTCTGCGCGAGGCGCTCGGGCTGGACGAGTCCGCGGCGACCCGTACGACCGCCGACGAGGCCGAGGCCACCGCCCGTGCGCTGGTCCAGGTGATGGAGGACGCGGACTGGGACCCGGCCGCGGTGGCCGGGACCGCCGAGGGGCACCCGGCCGCGGTCGCCGACATCCTCGCCTTCGCCGCCCGCGAGGTCGTCCCGCGCCTCGCCGCCACCACCGACGAGATCGACCACGCCGTGCACGCCCTCAACGGCGGCTTCGTCCCGGCCGGTCCCTCCGGCTCCCCGCTCCGCGGCCTGGTCAACGTGCTGCCGACGGGCCGGAACTTCTACTCCGTCGACCCCAAGGCCGTGCCCTCCCGCCTCGCCTGGGAGACCGGACAGGCCCTCGCCGACTCCCTGCTGGCGCGCTACCGCGACGACAACGGCGACTGGCCGCAGTCCGTCGGCCTCTCGCTGTGGGGCACCAGCGCCATGCGGACATCGGGTGACGATGTCGCCGAGGCGCTGGCGCTGCTGGGCGTCCGCCCCCTGTGGGACGACGCCTCGCGCCGGGTCAACGGGCTGGAGCCCATCCCGCTCGCCGAACTCGGCCGCCCCCGTATCGATGTCACGCTGCGCATCTCCGGCTTCTTCCGCGACGCCTTCCCGCACGTCATCGGCCTGCTCGACGACGCCGTACGGCTGGTCGCCGGCCTGGACGAGCCCGCGGAGTCCAACTTCGTCCGCGCCCACGCGCAGGCCGACCTGGCCGAGCACGGCGACGAACGCCGCGCCACCACCCGCATCTTCGGCTCCCGCCCGGGGACGTACGGCGCGGGTCTGCTCCAGCTGATCGACTCCCGCGACTGGCGCACCGACGCCGACCTCGCCGAGGTCTACACGGTCTGGGGCGGCTACGCCTACGGCCGCGGTCTGGAGGGCCGCCCGGCCCGGGACGAGATGGAGACCGCCTACAAGCGCATCGCGGTCGCCGCCAAGAACACTGACACCCGCGAGCACGACATCGCGGACTCCGACGACTACTTCCAGTACCACGGCGGCATGGTCGCCACCGTCAAGGCGCTCAAGGGCAAGGCCCCCGAGGCGTACATCGGTGACTCCACCCGCCCGGAGACGGTCCGCACCCGCAGCCTGGTCGAGGAGACCTCCCGGGTCTTCCGCGCCCGGGTGGTCAACCCCCGCTGGATCGAGGCGATGCGCCGCCACGGCTACAAGGGCGCCTTCGAACTCGCCGCCACCGTGGACTACCTGTTCGGCTACGACGCCACCACGGGTGTGGTCGCCGACTGGATGTACGACAAGCTCGCGCAGACCTACGTCCTGGACCCCGAGAACCGCGCCTTCCTCCAGGAGGCCAACCCCTGGGCCCTGCACGGGATCGCGGAACGCCTCCTGGAGGCCGAGTCCCGCGGGATGTGGGAGAAGCCGGACGCCGAGACGCTGGCGGCGCTGCGCCAGGCCTTCCTGGACACCGAAGGGGAGCTGGAGGGCGAGGACTGATCCGCGGCGGGGCGGGCCGGCCGCGGTCCGCCCCGGCGCCTCCGTCAGGCGGCGTTCGCGGTGATGTCCCCGTTGCTGGTGGTCAGATCCAGCTGGAAGCGGGCCGCCGGGTCCTGGGCGATGCCTATGTGCTCCTCCCCGTTGCCGGTCTCCGCGGAGACCCGGTAGGGGCCCTTCGGCAGCCGCAGCCTGATGGCGCCGTTGGAGGTCTTCGCGCGGAGGTTCTGCGCGGTGGCGGGGGTGAGATCGATCGCCCCGTTGGAGGTCTCGGCCGTGATGCGCGCGCCCGACAGCCCGTGGCCGGTGATCCGGCCGTTGCTGGTCCGGGCGTCGACCGTGCCGGTCACCCCGTCCAGCCGGATGTCCCCCGAGCTGGTGGTCACCTTCACCGGGCCCACCTTGCTCAGCTCCACCGACCCGGACGAGGTCCGCCCGCTCACCGGGATGCCGGCCGGGAGGTCGAGGGTGTAGTCCACGGAGCACTTCCTGCCGCAGCCGGAGAGCACCAGGACACCGTCCTCGACGCGGTGGCCGGCGCCCTGGGGCCGTGCGCCGTGGTACGAGACCGCGCGGTGGACCGCGACCGTGCCGCCGTCCGTGCCGCCCTTGCCGCCGCGCACGGTGAGGCCGCCCGAGCCGCTGTCCAGCCGGACCGACGTGATCTTGCGTGACACCGTGGCGTCGTCCTGGAAGGTCTTCCCCGCCAGCAGCCCGCAGGAGCTGAGCGCGACCGCCCCGATGGCGGCCAGGGCGACGATGCCGGTGAAGCGGACCCGCTGACGCATGAATTCCCCCGGAGAAGTTCGGCAGTTGGCGAGGTGCGGGCCCGTGCCCCGCCTGCTCCCCCGCCATGACGACGTTATGACCGCGAGCGCCGCCGGACCATGAGGAAAACCCCCGGATCGCGGTGCGGTGAGCCCCAGGCCAGCCCCAGGTGCGGCCCGCGGGCGCCGGTGCGAGGATTTTCGTGGGGGCGGTTCCCATGCTGCTCATGCGTGGACGAGGAGGCTTCCGGTGACTGCCACGAAGACATGGAACGCCGAGATCACCATCACCGAGACCGACAGCGAGATCAGGGCCGAGGCCAGGCTGCGGGGCAAGGAAGGCGGCCAGATGGTCGGCCAGGGAGCGGCGCGCTGCAACCCCGCCGACGAGAACGTCCCGGACATCGGCGACGAGCTGGCCGTGGCGCGGGCGATGTCCGACCTCAGCCATCAGCTGCTCCAGCGGGCCGCGCACGACATCGAGGTACACACGGCCCGGCCGGTGGAACGCCTGCGCGCCTGAGGCCTTCCGCACCCGGACGCCGATCCGCGGACCGGGCCGGCGTCCCGTCGGCATGACGCGCTGCGCCCGCCCCGCCCTGCCCGCAGGGACCGACGCCGGTCCCGGCCGTTTATGTAATGGTTGAATGTGTTTGACCCATGACCGCACGCTGGCGGACATGGCACGACTCCCAGATGAGCAGTGTGAACCGTGGTGGTGTCCCGTATGCGGCCTCTCCTCCGAACCCTGCCGACCGGTTTCGGAACACCTCACGTCCGAGGGCATGGTGCGGTACCTGTGGTGCCACACCGGTGGATGGCTCATCGCCCGCTCGGACATCGAGCTGATCCGGGTGAGCCCGGAGGCAGAGCACCACACCGCGGACGGTGGGGTTCCGTGACGCCCGGGAAGGCCACGTGAACCAGCATCACTACGGCCGACTCGGGGCCGTGCTGTCGGCCGACCTGATCAACCTGCCCGAGATGACCGCGGCACGCGTGCAGAGCCTGCTGGAGACGCACGAGATCCGCCGCCCGGCGGTCGCCGACGCCGATGTGGACGGCTTCCGGCGCTGGCGGGACCAACTGGCCCGCGTCTTCGGCACCGCCGACGCCGACGAGCAGTGCTCAGCCGTGAACGCCCTGCTGGTGGCGGCGACCATCCGCCCCTGGGTGACCACCCACGACGGCCTCCAGCCCCATCTGCACTTCGTGCCCGACTCGGCCGACGTGCTCTCCAGGGTCAGGGCGGTCACCGCCGGTGGCCTGGCCTTCGTCCTGTGCTGGGAAGGCGGAGCACGGCTCGGGCGGTGCCTGCGCGCGGAGTGCGCCCGCGCCTATGTGGACACCTCCAGGAACGGGCGGCGGCGCTACTGCACGGCACGCTGCGGAAACACCGAAGCGGTGATGCGCCACCGCTCCCGGCAGCCGGGCGGCGGACGGTAGCGGTTTCGGCAGGACCCGCCCGCCCCGACGTCCGTCCCTCTAGGCCTTGTCCCCAGCGAAGTCCGGTCCGACCGTCAGCGTCAGCGCGCCCGGTGCCGCGTCGGCGGACTCCGTCGCCTTGGTGCCGGGGAGGCGGCCGGTGAGCACCGCGCTCTGGGCCTTGAGGGCTGCCGGGTAGGTGAGCGTGGTCTTGTCCGCCGCCGGGGCGTTGCCGGTGGCGACGACCGAGAAGCCGAGCTTGCGCAGCTGCTCGGCGACGGCCGCGGCCCGGCCGGGGACGCCGGTCCCGTTGAGCACCCGGACCCGCACGGACCGGGCGGTCACCGGGTTCTTGGCGTCCTCGGCGAACTTCTTCTTCGCGGCGGCGCCGACCTCCCGGTCGTGCGCGAGATCGCTGAACAGCCCGCCGGCCTGCGGGTACTGCCACACGACATTGGCCTTGTCGGTGGGGACGTCGGCCTCGCGCGAGTAGTTGGGGACGGTCAGGAAGGTGAGGCGCTTGGTGGGGACTCCCTGGACGGTCGCGGCCAGGTCGTACAGCGGCTTGATCCCGGCCAGGGACTTGTCGGTGGTGATGGACTTGGTGGCCGACTCCAGGAAGTCGTAGAGCTCACCGGGGCTGGTGAGCTTCGACTGGGCCTTCGCGGCCAGCGCCTTCATGAACTCCTGCTGCCGGCCGATGCGCCCGAGGTCGGAGCCGTCGCCGACGCTGTAGCGGGTGCGGACGTAGCCGAGCGCCTTCTCGTCCTGGACGTTCTGACAGCCCGCCTCCATGTCGAGGTGGGCCTTCTTGTCGTGGATGGCGTACTTGGGGCAGACCTCTATGCCGCCGAGGGCGTTGACCATCCCCTTGAAGCCCTGGAAGTCGACCGAGGTGAAGTGGTCGATCCGCAGCCCGGTGTTCTGCTCGACGGTCTTGATGGTGCAGGCCGCGGCCTTGCGGATGTCGCCGGAGTCGCCGCCGATCGAGAACGCCTCGTTGATCTTGAAGTGGTGCGGGGAGGACTTCGAGCCGTTGCCGCGCACGCAGGCGGGGATCTGCACCCAGGAGTCACGCGGGAAGGACACCGCGGTGGCCCACTTACGGTTGGCGGCGATGTGCAGCACCATCAGCGTGTCCGACTGCATGGTGGTGAGGTTCCGGCCGTACTTGGCATTGGCGCCGGCGCGGCTGTCGGAGCCCACGACCAGGATGTTCTTCGAGCCGGGGCTGAGGTTGGCGGGCCGGTCGCCGTCGAGGCCGATGTCCACCCCGCGGATGTTGCCGTCCAGCTTCTGGTAGACCCACGCGCCGACGCCGGCCGTGGCGAGCAGCAGGACGCCGAGCACACCGCCGGTCCAGGCGAGGACGCGGCCCCGTCGGGTCATCCGCAGCTTGCCCGGCTTACCGGAGCCCTCCCCGGTCCGGCGCTCGGAGCCGGCGGGTCTGCGGCGCGACCGGGTGCCGGACGCGCGGGAGCCGCCGGGGCCACGGGAGCCGTCGGCGGATGAGCCGGGTGCGCCGTCGGCGCCCCGTCGGGCCGTCTCCTGGTGCGTCTGCTTGTCATGCACGCCGATGGCCCCTCTGGTCCTTCTGATACGGGTGATGCGGATGCTGCGGTACGGAGGACGCGGTGACTCCGGTGGCTCCGGCGGCCGGCGGGACCGGCGGCGTCGGCAGCGGAGGGCGGATCAGACACCGGCGCCGGGCGGCAGCATGGGCGTGGCGGCGTAACGCCGCGCCTGCGGAACGGTGTTGCCGGGCGGGGTGCACGGCCGCCACCACGGCGCGCCCGTGCCGTCCGGTCACCGGGCGGCGCTCCGGCCCGGTGCCCCACCGCTGTCCGGGTATGCGGCCTCCACCGGCTGACCGGCCCATCGCACCTCCGCCTCCGTGGGCGGGCCGTCCCAGGTCAGGAGTCCGCACCTCGTCGCCATCTCCCCCTCCGGCCACGCCTGTTGCGCAGTTGCGCGCACTCTACCGGGAAGTTCTACAGGGTTGTAGAAGTCGCCTGGTGCGGAGCGTGTGCCGCGCGGTGCGCCGGGTCCGGCCCGGTGAGGTCAAGCATCAGTGTGCACTCAGAGCGGAGTTGCTGCCTTCAGAACGACGAACAGCGCAACCGCTGCGTTGAGCGCGGAGAGCGCGGAGGCGGCCGTGCCCGCCGCGGCGACCAGCGCCGCCAGGCCCGCCGGGGTCAGCGCCGGCGGCCAGTGGCGGGCCGGCGGCACGGGCCCGAGCAGCGCCGCCACCCGGCGCGGCACCGGCCCCGGTTCGGGCGCGGCGAACTGGGACAGCCCCACGGCCGGTGCGGGCCGCGCCACCAGCGCCGCCCGGCCCACCGCACGGGCGGTCAGCCGCCGGTCGCCGACCGCCCGCGCCGCCTCCTCGTCCGCCCAGCGCTCGGTGGCGAAGGCGACCGCGGAACGCAGCGGCAGCAGCAGCGGGTTGACGCAGCCGGCCAGGCGTACGGCGAGCAGGTAGTGATGGTGACGGCAGGTCAGATGGGCCCGCTCATGGGCGAACAGGGCGCGCCGCTCGTCCTCGTCCAGGCTGCGCAGCATGCCGTGGGAGACCACGATCCGGCCGGGCCGCGCCGGACGGCCGGGGCGCGCGGGGGAGCCGGGCACGGCGTAGGCGTACGGAGCGTCGTCCGGCAGCACCGCGGGGCCGGCGCCGGCCGGCAGCGGCTCCAGCGCCCGGTGGGCACGGGCCCGGACCCGGCCGTACCGGCGCAGCGCGGCGCCGCACGCGGTGAGCGCGGCGGCCAGCGCCGGGATGGCGACGGCGCCGACCGCCTCGGCATCCGGGACGGCGGCCCGAACCTGGGGGTCGGACCAGCCGTCGGGCAGCGGGTTGCCGGGCAGTTGGGCGGTGCCGACGACCATCAGCAGCCCCAGGCAGAGGGTGCTGCACAGGCCGAGGACCGCGCCGAGCAGGGTGAGCAGCCGGGTGGTGGCGCGCGGGTGGAGATGCTGTTCCGCGAGCCGGGCGATCGGCAGCGCGGTGAGCGGCAGGACGAGCGGCAGGAACACGAAGACGCCCACCGGTCAGCCTCCGCGGGCTTCGTCCGAGGGGTGGTGGGGGGCCGGTTCCGCGCCGTCGGCGGGGCCGGTGCCGTCGGCCGTGGCGCGGTCGAGGAGCGTGCGCAGCAGCTGCTCGTCGTGGGTGGAGAGCGCGGAGACGAAGCTGGCCAGGACGGCGTCCCGGTCCGGTTCGCCGTCCAGGACGCGGCGCATCCGCAGGGCCGCGAGACCGGCCTCGTCGGCGGCCGGGGTCCAGACATAGGCGCGGCCGGACCGCTCGCGGGTGACGGCCTGCTTGGCGTGCAGCCGGGACAGGATCGTCATCACGGTCGTGTACGCGAGGCCGCCGCCGAGTCGTTCCTGCACCGAGGCGGCGGTGGCCGGGCCCGGCGCCTCGTGCAGCGCGGCCAGCACCTGGGCCTCCAGCTGGCCCTGTCCGCGCCGGCGGACGCGCTCCGGGCCGGAGCCGCCGGCCCCGTCAGGGCCAGGGGTTTCCCCGCCGCCCGGCGCCTCGCCGAAGGACTCGCCGCCCACTGTCGTCGCCTCCCGTCGCGCCGGGTGTCCCGCCGGCCGGGACGTCCGGGCATCTTACTGAGTGGCCGGATCGGGACGGTGGTGCGTCCGGCCCGCGCCCGCGCCTACATTTCCCGGCGCTTTACTTCTACACTCCTGTAGATTTTGAGGCTGACCCGGAACGCAGGCAACACCTGGAGGAAGCCATGGGAGTCTCGCTGGGCAAGGGCGGCAACGTCTCCTTGTCGAAGGAAGCACCCGGACTGACCGCCGTCACCGTCGGGCTCGGCTGGGACGTGCGCACGACCACGGGCGCGGACTACGACCTGGACGCCAGCGCGCTGCTGTGCACCGAGGCGGGCAAGGTCGCCTCGGACGCGCACTTCGTCTTCTACAACAACCTGACCAGCCCCGACGGTTCGGTGCGGCACACCGGCGACAACCTGACCGGCGAGGGCGAGGGCGACGACGAGTCCCTGGAGGTCACGCTGTCGGGAGTGCCCGCCGAGATCGCGAAGATCGTCTTTCCGGTTTCCATCCATGAGGCGGAGGGCCGGGGGCAGAGTTTCGGACAGGTCCGCAACGCGTTCATCCGCGTCGTCAACCAGGCGGACGGGGTGGAGCTGGCCCGCTACGACCTGAGCGAGGACGCCTCGGCCGAGACCGCGATGGTCTTCGGCGAGCTCTACCGGCACGGCCCGGAGTGGAAGTTCCGCGCGGTGGGCCAGGGCTATGCCTCCGGCCTGGCGGGCATCGCGGCCGACTTCGGCGTCAATGTCTGAGACCGGCCCTCCGGGCGGGGAGGGCGGCCGCCGCCCTCCCCGGCCGTCACGGGGGCGAGCACGGCCGTCACCGTCTACAGCCTCGTAGAAAAGGCCTGGTCACAGCGGCCTGACCCCAGGTGAACGGTACATAACCGCCCATAGAGGGATGTGCCGGGCCGGTGCGGGGTACCGTGAAGACACCAAGGGACTCGGGGACCACAACACCGGGCGCGTCCGCCACCGCGGCCCGCCCGAGTGAGGTGAACACCATGCAGACTCTGTGGACCGTGGTCGTGCTGCTGGCGCTGGTGGCGCTGGGGGCCCTGTTCATCGCCCGGGTCAACGCCCAGCAGACCGGGCGGATGCCCACCCACCGGTACGCGGACTGGAGGGAGTCCGTACGCCACCGTAGGGACAAGCGGCCCCAGGGCGAGGCCCACCCCGAGACCCCGGCGGCCGGACCGCCGCCACCTCCCGGCGCGGCGGGAAACGACCGGTGACGTCGACCGCCCGCTCCGTCCCGTCGGCCCGGGACTACGACGGGGCCGCCCCGTTCCCCGACGACGGCACCGCCGCCCCGCCGAGCAGCGGCCGGCGGATGTACGTCACGGTGACCGGCATCATCGTCGTCGCCCCGTTCGTCGGCCTGGCCGTCGGCATCCCCCTCCTGTGGGGCAGCGTCGTCGGCACCACCGACCTCGTGCTGCTGGCCGTCTTCTACGTCATCAGCGGCCTGGGCGTCACCGTCGGCTTCCACCGCGGCCTCACCCACGGCAGTTACACGGCCACCCCCGTGCTGCGGGTCGCGCTCGCCGTCGCCGGGTCGCTCAGCTTCCAGGGCGATGTCATCGACTGGGTCGCCACCCACCGCCGCCACCACGCCTATACGGACCGCCCCGGCGACCCGCACTCCCCCTACCGCTACGGCACCAGCCTGCGCGGCCAGCTGCGCGGCCTCGTCCACTCGCACATCGGCTGGCTCTTCGGCGACGACCCCACCTCGCACCGCCGCTTCGCGCCCGACCTGCTCGCCGACCGGGGTATCCGCGCGGTGGACCGGGCCTTTCCCCTGCTGTGTCTGCTCACGCTCGGCCTGCCGTTCGCGCTGGGCTGGGTGCTCGGCGGCTCCTGGGTCACCGCGCTGACCGCCCTGCTGTGGGCGGGGTTCATCCGGATCGCGCTGCTGCACCACGTCACCTGGAGCGTCAACTCCCTCTGCCACCTCATCGGTGACCGGCCCTTCCGTACCCGGCGCCACGACCGGGCGACCAATCTGTGGCCGCTGGCCCTGCTGTCGTTCGGCGAGAGCTGGCACAACACCCATCACGCCGACCCGACCTGTGCCCGGCACGGTGTCGACCGCGGCCAGCTCGATGTGTCCGCCGCCGTCATCCGCCTCTTCGAACGCCTCGGCTGGGTCCGGGACGTGCGCTGGCCCGACCCCGAACGGTTCGCGGCCCGCCGCCTGAGGAGCACCGCATGACCACCCCCGGGGACCCTCCCCACCCCGGCCGGCACCCCGCGCCGCCGCCCGTCGCCCGTCTGGCCATCGCCCCCCACACCGAGACGGCCCGGCATCTGAACGGCCTCTGGTGGCCGCACTCGACCGACCTGCTGGCCGAACTCCCGGAGCTGCTGGCCGCGTTGCCCTTCGACTGGCCCCGGATCACCCACGCCACGGTGAACGGCGCGGTGTGGGCCGCCCTCCCCTCCCACACCCTCGTCGCCGGCCATGTCGTCCGCCTGCGCAGAACCACCGGTCGCCCCGGCCCGGACACCCTCTGCCTGGTCTCCGCCGGCCACGGCCGCTGGGACCTCCTGCTCATCCCGCCCGGCACCCCCGAGCCCGAGGCCGTCCGCATGATGGCGGAGATGGCCAGCAAAGGGGAGCCGACACCGGCCTGACCAGGGCAGACGCGGCAGATCCCGCCCGTGGCGCGGGCCGCTTCGCCCGGCCCGTGCCGGGGACCCGACGGCACCTCGCCCAGCACCCCCGGAACGGCATCTACTGATCGGCCGACCGGGGGCGCGGCCGGCCCGCGACCGGTCCCCGGCGGTCTCGGCTACTGCGTACGAGTGGTGTTCATCCGAAGAACGCCGCTCCGGGGGCGTCGGTACGTGAATCCGCCCATTACGTACTCATCATAAGAAAACGCAACAGAAGCGGCGCCATCCCAGTGGTGCACCGGAAGCGGCGCGACTGCGGCGAAGCGACAGAGGAAGCACGACGAAGCAGACGGAGCGGATCTCTCGGGGAGATCCCGACCGAAAGTGAGGGGCCATGGCTGCGACCAAGGTCATGAAGTTCTGGGCGGTGTGCCTTGCCGTCCTCGGCAAGCTGCTGGCATCGCTGGGTGTCTCCGCGACGGCGTCGGCCGCCCGCCGGGACGCCGCACTGTACGAGCGGACCCTGGGCAAGGAGAACGCGGGCACCGAGGCACCGGGCGGGCACGCCCCGGAGCCAGGACGCGGCGCCGCGCCGGACCACGATCCACAACCGGACACCCGTGCCATTCCCGCACCGCGCACCGTCCCGCTCCACGGCCAGGCCGGCCCCGCCCGGCGGAGGTCCCCCCGCCCTGAGTTGCCGCCCACGATCAAGCAGCGCATCAGCGCCGAGGCCCACGGCACCTCGCCGGGCATGCGCAGCCGCCTCGCCGTCGGCTCCGACGCGGTGACCGACGCCGGTCACACCCCTCCCGCCGGGACCGCGCCGGCCGCCGGCCAGGACGCGGCGGACGCCCGCTCCGCGGCCATTCCGGCGGCCCGCAACCGCGCGCACACCGCCCGCTACGTCTGAACCGGGCCGCCGCACACACGGTTTGAGGCATGCGCGGCGCACCTGGTCCGCGCGCCGGCACGGACGTGCACCGTACGCGGCGATGAACCCTCGAAGGCGCCGGGACGGACACCGGCCCGCAGCGACGGGCGGCCCGGCACAGCGACAGACGACACAGCAACAGACGGTGCAGACGCAGCAGTTGGGCGGGACCGGCGATTGCGGCGAGCCCCGCAACGGCGGCGAGCCCGGCAACGACGGTGAGCCCGGCAGTCGCGGTGAGCGCGGCAGTCGCGGTGAGCGCGGCAGTTCGCGGCAGTCACGGCGGCGCCGGCGGTGACCCCTTCAGGCACCTTCTCCGGCACTCTTGCCGTCACCCTTTCCGTCACCTTTTCCAGCACCGCAGAACCACCGGCCCGAGTGCCCCGACATACCAGTGGCGCAGCAGCGGCGTATCGGCTTTCGCCGCGTCATGCGCGTTGTTTCTTAGCCTTCTTACCGAGCCCCAGCAGCGCGAACAAGGTCTCCGCGGCGCCGACGATCGCCATTACCAGTCCGGCCTTGTGCAGCGAGACGACCGGGGTTTCCACTTCTTTCGTGGTCAGCCAGAGGACCAGGCCGACGAGTGCCAGAACAATTCCTAAGACAACGCCCTTCATGGGATTCCCTCGTTCCGTGTGATGGTGCCGGAGTCGTTGTACGGACCAGGATTCCGTCCGCCCGGCACCGGTGGATCATCCGCAGGTAGGCACTTTCCGCCCGCGGTCTGCCACTTTCTCTGTACTCCCGCCCGGGTCCGCGGCCGCGCGCCCGGAGCGTTCGCCTGCGTCCCCGCGGGGTTATCCCGTACTGCCGTTCCGGGGCAGCGGGAGCACCGCCCGTACCCGCCAGCGTCCCGGGGTGGTGGGGTCCGGGCCCGCGTCGAGGCTGCCGCCGACCAGGGCGGCCCGCTCGGACATCCCGGTGAGCCCGGTGCCCGCACCGGTGATCAGCTGCTCCAGGGGGCGCTGCCCCGCCCGGCCGTCGGGGCGGGCCAGCGGGCTGTCCACCGAGAGGGTCAGCTGCCCGCCGCCGGTCTCGCAGCGGATCTGCACCTGCCCCGCCGAGGCGTGCTTGAGGACGTTGGTGAGGGCCTCCTGCACGATCCGGTAGGCCGTCACCTCGATCACCGACGTCACCTCGGGGAACCGCTCGGGGAACGCGGTGTGCAGGGTCAGCGCCGCCGCGTCGGCGGCCGGGCGGGCCTGTTCGACCAGCGCTTCCAGCGCGTTCAGCTGCGGCCGGTCCCAGTCGTCGGCCTCCCCCCGGTCGGACCGCAGCAGCACCACCATCCGGCGCATCTCGGCCAGCCCCTGCACGCTGTTCTCCCGGATGACCGAGAGCGCCTGCCGCACCGGATCGTCCTCGGGCGCACCGTCCTTCCCCTGCCGGGCCTCGGTCAGGGAGAGCACGGCGCTGGAGTGGATGGCGATGGCGCTGAGGTGGTTGGCCACCAGATCGTGCAGCTCACGGGCCATCCGGGTGCGTTCGGTCTGGAGGGCGGTCTTGCGGTCCAGCTCGGCCAGCCGGTCGATCTGCGCGGCGCGCTGCCGCTCGGCGTCCGCCCGCTCCTTGTGGTTCCGGATCAGCACCGCCGTCCATACGGGAGAGACGAGCAGCACCGCGATGATGACACCGGTCGTCACGCCCTGGGCGCGGTTGTCGAGGACGACCAGGGCGACGGTGGTCACCAGCGTGACCGCCACACTCCCGAACTGCAGCACCCGGCACAGCCACGGCGCTCCGTACAGGGCCGCCGCGTAGAGCAGGTCCGTGAAGACGAAGAGGGGGGCCAGGGCACCGTCGGCGGTCATCTGCACGGCGACGGTGAGGGTGCCGACGACGAGCGCGGCCACCGGCAGGGTGCTGCGGAAGGCGGTCGCGGTGCACACCACGAGCACCGGCAGCACGGCCTGCCAGAGGGGGACGTCGCCGCCCATGACCGGCGGCCCGCCCACGACGTAGAGGATCAGGCAGCCGGCGAGGAAGCCGACGGCGAGTCTGAGGTCCCGGAGCGGCAGGGGGGCGCGGCGCGCGTGCGTACGGGGGAGAAGGCGTGACCACACACAAGGACGGTACGTCGGCCGGTGGCCCGGACTCCTGCCCCGGGGGCCCGAATTCGGGGCGGTCTCCCCTACATCGAAGGATGTAGCCGGGCCTCGGCGGAAGGGAGGACTCCCCGTCAGCGACGGCCCGTTCCCGGCGCCGTGGCGCACCGCGGTGGGTTTCCCCGCCGTGCGCACCGGAGTTCCTGGGCCCACCCGGGTGAAACCCCCGCATGTCGCGGCTCCCGGACACCGGGTAAACCATATTGCCGGGTTAGTTGGTGCGTGCCCACCGGTCGTGGCGAGTAGCGCGTCACGGCGTTGCCGGAGCACAGCGGAGGAATGCCGTCATGCCGTCGCCCCTCGCCAAACGGTCCGTCGAAATGCTGCTGTCCGTGCTGCTGGTCGTGCTGGGTGTGCTGGGCACGGCCGGCCCGAGTGCCGCGGCGGCCGGCTCGTCCGCCGGCCCGGTGCCGGACTGGGAGCGCATCGCCGCCTGCGAGAGCAACGGCCGCTGGCACATCAACACCGGCAACGGCTACCACGGCGGGCTGCAGATCGACCCCGCCACCTGGCGCGCCTACGGAGGCCGTCGCTACGCCCCGCGCGCCGACCTGGCCACCCGCGACGAGCAGATCGCCATCGGCGAGCGCATCGTCCGGGACCGCGGGCTGTCCGCCTGGCCCAACTGCGCCCGGACCACCGGCGGCGACGACAGCTCGGCCCGTGCCGCGGACCGGAGCACGCCGGACGATCCGGCCCCGCGAGCGGCCCCCAGGACCCGGGGTCTCAGCGCCCAGGGCCACGCCACCGCCCGCAGCTATGTGGTGCAGCCCGGCGACTGTCTCTCCGTCATCGCCCAGCGCACCCACGCCCCGGGCGGCACCAAGGCGCTGTACGACCTGAACAAGGACACCCTCGACCAGGGGCCGGACCACATCTACCCGGGGCAGCGGCTGCGGCTGCGGGGGTGAGACCGGCGCCGGACCCCGCCGCCAGGGGTGCCGGGGAGGGCCGACACGGTGAATCCGCTGATCGGTGCGAGTGAATGCGGGGGACGGGCCGTTGCGCACGCTTGGTGGATGGGGGCACGGCCGGTAGCAAGACCGCGGGTACCAACCGCGACGTGCAGGAGCACACAGTGAAGAACATGGCACGCATCAATGTTGTGATCGCAGGGGCTTGCGGTCTGCTCCTGGCCGTCGGCGGGGCCACACCCGCGCAGGCCTGGGACGGGCCGTTCGACGGGGACGGGGTGTGGAACAGCGACACCATCGCCAGCTTCCACGCCGGATTCACCTGCCGCCACCGGGCCAGGATCTGCATCAACGGGCCGCTGAACAGCGGAAACGTCCGGAACTCGCAGAACGTCCACCTGTCCGGCAACAACAGCAACAGCGGTAGCCCGACCAACGTCAACGGCAACACCAACGACGACGCGGGCGGCACCACCGGAGCCGAGAACAAGACCAGCAACAACCTGCAGCACATCGGCCGCGGCGGCCGGCAGAAGCTGTGACCCGACGCTGATCCGTCCCTCCGGCCCCGGCGCGCTCCCGGGGCCGGAGGCGTGTCCGGCCGGTGCGGTGGGCCGGGAGCCGCGCGGCATGCGGCGTGCGGGAAACGGAGAGCGCCCGGCGGAGTCCGCCGGGCGCTCGGGGAACGGCTGAGGTAGCGGCCATGGGCCGGCAGCCGTCCAGGGGTCGGGCCGTATCAGCGCAGGAGGCCTCCCAGGATGCGCTGCACGCTGTTCGCGCTGCCCGAGGAGGCGCCGGTCGTGGCGTTGGCGCTGTTGGTCGACCCGTTGGTGTTGGCGATGTTGCCGCTGTTGTTCGGGTTGCCGTGGTTCAGGAAGTTGCCGCTGTTCAGGCTGTTGCCGCTGCGCACCGGACCGTTGATGCAGGGGTGCGGCGACCGGAACACCGGCGACTTGTAGTTGAAGTCGGCGAGGCGGTTGTTGCAGACCACTCCGGAGACCATGCCCGCCACGGTGCCGACGTCGGCGCCCACGGCGGCTGCGAGCAGCGAATCGCCGGGGATCACCTGGGCCTGGGCGACACCGCTGCCGAGCAGCACCAGCCCGCACGCCCCGACGATGCTTCCCGCCTGCGCAATTCTTCTCACGTCGCTCCTCGCCTCGTCGTCCTGCGGATGCCAGACGTATCGTCCTGCCGCGGTCGGCCCGCGACGGTGTTCAACCCGCGAGGAGCAAAACCCCCGGCGGCCACAATCAGCCGGGTGGCCCAACACGTCATGGGGCTTTCGCGCGACGGCCGGCCGGGTGCGGGCAGGCAGAGGGTGCCGGCGGCGGTCCGGGGCGGGCGGACCGCGGCGGGGCGGGCCGCCGGGCGCGGGGGCATCCGGCGGCCGGCGCACCGGGCTCAGATCACCAGCCGCTCCGGCATGGGCTGCTCGACACCGTCCAGCTCCAGCGTGCACCGGGGCATGGAGGGGACCAGATGCGGCTGGCGCAGCAGGATGCGGAAGGGGTGGGCGGGCTCCTCGGGGAGTTCGCCGGTCAGCACGTTCATCCCGGCGCTGTGTTCCTTCTGGTAGGCGACGACCTTGCCGTCGACCAGGAGCTCGATCTCGCCGGACCGGCCGGGCCCGACGTTCACCGTGATCGAGTGGTCACCCTGGTCCAGATGGAAGTGGTGGCTCTGCCCCATGACGCACCTCCGGCTGCTCGGTCGCGACCGGCGGCGCGGTCCGTACCCGCCGCGTGCCGGTCCGTTCTTCCAGCGTAGGTTCCGCGAGCGACAATTGTGGTGGGTGCCGGGCGGCCAGGTTCACGGAGCGCGGGTCGGCGAGACCTGCCCGGGAGGACCGGGCGCCGGGCCGGCAGGAGACGGCGATGAACGGCTCGGTCCGCGTCGGACAGGTGGTCGGGGTACCGCTGCGTATGCACTGGAGCGTGCCGCTGCTGGTGGCCCTGTTCGCGTACGGGCTCGGCCGGCAGGGCCTGCCGGTGTGGACGCCGGGGCGCTCGGACGCCGTGTACGCGCTGGCCGGTGTGGTGGGCGCGGTGCTGCTCATGGGAAGCCTGCTGCTGCACGAGACGGCACACGCCGCGACCGCCCAGCGGAGGCAGATCTCGGTGCAGGACGTGACGCTCTGGGCGCTGGGCGGGACGACCCGGATGGGACGGCCGCCGACCGCGCGGGCGGCCTTCGCGGTTGCCGTCAGCGGGCCGCTGGCCAGCCTGGTCGTCGGCGGGGTCGTGCTGGGGGCCGGGATCGGGCTGCACGGGCTGTCCGGGTGGGCGGTGCCCTCGGTCGTGCTGGCCTGGGTGGGCTGGGCGAATCTGTTCCTGGGGGTGTTCAACCTGCTGCCCGCCGTGCCGCTGGACGGTGGCCGGGTGGTGCAGGCGGTGCTGTGGTGGCGCACGGGGGACCGGGAGCGGGCGGACCTGGCGGCCTCCCGGGGCGGCCAGGTCATGGGGGTGCTGCTGGTGGCCGCGGGCTGGATCTCCGTGCTGCGCGGGGCGCCGGGCGGGCTGTGGATCGTCTTCGTCGGCCTCTTCATCATGATCGTCGCCGGTGCGGAGCGGCGCCGTGCGGGCCTGCACCGGGCGCTGCGGGGCATCCGGGCCGGCGAGGCGATGACCGGCCCGGTGGACACCGGAGCCGACTGGCTGACCGTCCAGCGCTTCATCGACGAGGTGGCCGTGCACTCCCGGCACTCCGCGCTGCCGCTGCTCGACTTCGAGGGCCGCCCCAGCGGCCTGGTGCAGCTGCGCCGGCTCGCGACGGTTCCGGCCGCGAGCCGGGAGACGCTGCGGGTGCGGGAGGTCGCGACCCCGCTGTCCCAGTGCGCGGTCGCCGCCCCCGACGAGCTGCTGACCGAGGCGCTGGACAAGCTCAGCCTGCGGACCGGCGCCCGCATCCTCGTCGTGGACTCCGGGCACCTGGTCGGGATCGTCACCGGCAACGACATCTCCCGGCTGATGCGGCGCGACACCCTGGGCGGCACGGGGAGCGGCTGACCGGGGCTCCCGGGGCTCCCGGGGCTCCCGGGGTGACGCGGCGGGCGCGCGCGGCGGCCCGTCGGCGCCCACAATGGTGGTACGGAACGCCCCCGGGGGATACGGGGCCTGCCGGAGCGGAGGCCCGGACGGGACAGGGGTAATGGAGTACGTCACCGTGACCGCGCTGAGCCACCCCGGGCTGCTCCGCGACCACAACGAGGACAGCCTGGTGGCCGGCCCCTGGACGCTCTGCGGCACCATGACCGAGAACCCGCAGACCCTGGCGTTCCCGCTCGGCACCCCGCTCGTCGTCGCGGTCGCCGACGGCATCGGCGGACAGCCGGCCGGCGATGTGGCCAGCGCGCTGGCCGTGCGGCAACTGGCGGCGCTGGGCCCGACGCTGGACTCCGCGGACGCCGTCCGTGACGCCCTCAGCCTCTGCAACGACGCGGTGTACGCGGCCGCGGGCCAGAACCCGGAGCTGAGCACCATGGGAACCACGGTCGCCGGTGCCGTCGTCCTGGCGGAGTCCCTGCTGGTGTTCAACGTCGGCGACAGCCGGGTCCTCGATGCCACGACGGACGGTCTGCGCCAGGTGAGCGTCGACGACAGCCCGCCGCTGTCCCCGGGGCGTCGCACCACCTCGCTCGTCACCCAGGCGCTCGGCGGCACCCCGGAGTTCACCGCCGTCACCCCGCATGTCAGCGAGGCACCGCTGTCCGCGGGCGACCGCTACCTGGTGTGCACCGACGGGCTGACCGACCCCGTCCCGGAGGACGCCCTCAACGACCTGCTGCAACTTCACACCGGCGGCCGGGCCGCCTTCGAACTGTGGAAGTCGGCCATCGAGGCGGGCGGCCCCGACAACATCACGCTGGCGCTGATCGTCGTCGGCGAGTAGGGCGGGGGAGCGGGCCTGGGGCTAACCCCACCCCATCTGTGAGGACTGCCGGATGGGCGGCGGGGAACCGCTCAACCACCCTTGCTCCATGACGACTTACGCCCCTCGCGCCCTGCTCCTCGCGCTCTCCGCCGCCACCGTCGCGGCCACCCTGACAGCCGCCCCGGTGGCCCGCGCCGAAGCCCCCGGCACCCAGGGGCCCGCCCTCACCTGGCGGCCCTGCGCCCAACCCGGCGGCCCCACCGGTCAGGAGTGCGCCCAACTGCCCGTACCCCTCGACTACCGCGACCCGGACGGCCCGCAGCTCACCCTCGCCGTGACCCGGGTGCGCAGCGAGCGGCCCGCGGCCCGGCGGGGGACGCTGCTGGTGATCCCCGGCGGGCCGGGCGGGTCCGGGGTGAGACGGCTGGAGACGAAGGGCCGGGCGCTGCAGAAGGCGCTGGCCGGGACCTACGACCTGGTCAGCTTCGATCCCCGCGGGGTGGGCGGGAGCACGCGGACGGGCTGCGCTCTCGACCCCGGCGACCGGCATCTGGTGACCTTCCGGTCCTGGCCGGCGCCGGACGGCGGGATCGGCGGGAACGCCGCCCGCGCCCGGCGCATCGCCGAGGCCTGCCGCCACAACGGCGGGGCCGTGCTGCGCAGCCTCACCACCGCGAACGAGGTGCGCGACATCGACCGCCTCCGCCGGGCCCTGGGCGAGGAGAAGCTCTCCGCCTGGGCGTCCTCGTACGGGACGTACGTCGGGGCGGTGTACGCGCAGAAGTACCCCCGGCACACCGACCGCTGGGTCCTGGACAGCATCGACGACCCCGATCCGTCCCGGGTGGCGCGCGGGTGGCTGGCGAACATGGCGGTGGGTGCGGACGACCGGTTCCCCGACTTCGCGGCCTGGGCCGCCGATCCGGCACGGGAGCACGAGGGGCTGCGGCTGGCGCGGCGGCCCGAGGACGTCCGGCCGCTGTTCCTCGCCCTGGCGGCGAAGCTGGACCGTGCGCCCAAGGACACCACCACGCCGGGCGTCCCGCTGACCGGCAACCGGCTGCGGCAGGCGCTCCAGAACGCCCTGCAGAGCGACGGTCTCTTCGCCGGGCTGGGCCGTCTCGTCCGGCAGGCCCAGGACCCGGCCGCCGTGCCGGTGCTGCCCGACGCCCTCGCCGGGCCGATGCCGGACGAGGACGCGGCGGTCACGATGGCGACCATCTGCAACGACGTGCGCTGGCCGGCGGCGTCGGTGCCCGCCCACCGGCGCGCGGTGGCCGCCGACCGCGCCCGGCACCCGCTGACGGCCGGGATGCCGGTCAACATCACGCCGTGCGCCTTCTGGAAGGCACCGGCGGAGCGGCCCACCCGGATCACCGCCGACGGCCCGTCCAACATCCTGATGGTCCAGAACCGCCGGGACCCCTACACGCCGTACGCCGGCGCGCTGAAGATGCGCCGGGCCCTCGGTGACCGGGCCCGGCTGCTCACGCTCGACCAAAGCGGCCACGGCGGCCACCGTGCCTACCTGGACAACGGCACCGCCTGCGGCGACCGCACCGTCAGCACCTTCCTGACGACGGGCCGGCGGCCGCGGACGGACACCGAGTGCGCCGGATGAGCACGGTCCGGGCAGCGGTCAGGACGATCCCTCGGACCGGAGCCGGATTCCCTTGAGGGCGGTGTCGAAGACCGGGCGGTACTTGGTCCACTCCGCGTTGGGCGCGGACAGGTAGACCACGTACTGCGTGCCGTCGGAGCCGCTGAAGGCCACCTCCACCGCCCGGAACTCCCGTGCCGATCCGTCGAAGGTGAACTCCCAGTAGCCCGCGGGCCGTCCCCGGAACGTCGTGGGGTCCATCCTGACCCGCTCGTAGCCCGGGTTTTCCCGGCGCGTCTGGTCCTCTTCGGTCTCCCGCCAGTGCCGGACCGGGTCGGACGCGCCGGCGAACTGGACGATGTTGACCCGCAGGCCCACCCGTTGGAGCGGGTGCACATAGGCGATGTCACCGCCGGGCGGATGCGACAGCTTCCAGCCCTTCGGCACGGGGAGGGAGACGCCGTGTCCCGGCTTCTGGAAGACGTATCCGGAGGGCAGCGGCGGCGGCGAGGAGGGTGGGGGGCTCGACGGGCCGGAGGCCTGGGACGACCCGGACGGGCGGGGGGCCGTCGCACCGGCGCCGCCCCAGGGCCACAGCAGCACCCCACCGGCCACGGAGGCGGCGACCGCGGTCACCGCGGCACTCCACAGGGCGGCACGGCGGCCGCGCCGGCCCTTCCTGGCGGGGACCGCGGGGACCTCTTCGGGGTGCGGCCGGGTGGGCTGTTCGACCGGAACGGCCCTGGTGACGGACACCTCCTGGCCGCTCAGCAGACGCTCGGCCTCGTGGGCGGCCAGGCGCTCCCCGGGTTCCTTCCTCAGCAGCCCCTCGATCACCGGGGCCAGCTCACCGGCGTGGCGCGGGGGCGGGTACTCCTCGGTGACGATGGCGTACGCGGTCTCGATCGCGGTGTCCCGCTGGAACGGGGGGCGCCCCTCGACCGCCTGGTACAGCGTCGCCCCGAGGGACCACAGGTCGGAGGCCGGGCCGGGCTCGGCGATGTTGCTGCGGAGGCGTTCCGGCGCGAGGTACTGGATCGACCCGACCAGTTCGCCGGTCCGGGTCAGGGAGGGCGTGCCGGACTGCACGGCGATGCCGAAGTCGGTGAGGACGAGCCGCCCGTCGTTCCCCAGCAGCACGTTGCCGGGCTTGACGTCCCGGTGCAGCACCCCGGCGTCGTGTGCGGCGCGCAGAGCGGCGGCCATGCCGCGGCCGATCCGCGCCGCTTCGGCGGGCGGCAGCGCACCCTCGCGCTTCACGAGGTCGCCCAGGGTGACCGAGGGGATGTACTCCATGACGATGCAGGGCAGGCCCTCGTCGTCGACGACGTCGTGCACCACGATCACATGGGGGTGGGTGATGCGGGCGGCGCTGCGGGCCTCGCGGCGGGTGCGCTCGTAGAGCGTCTCGATCTCGTCGTCGTTCAGATGCGGCGGCACCAGCAGCTTCTTCACGGCGACCGGCCGCCCGAGCAGCTCGTCCTCGGCCCGCCACACCGTGCCCATGCCGCCCCGCCCGACCCGCTCCACCAGCCGGTACCGGTCGGCCACGAGCCGTCCCAGATCGGACACCGTGAGTTCTCCTCCCCCGCACCGGTTGAACAGCCTGCGGGAGCACCTTAGCCCGCGTATTCGAACGCGCCGAGGGGTGCCTTTCCCGCGGTCGGCGCCCGGGGCCGGGGCGGTCCGGCGGAGCTTCTCCGCGGGGCGGCAACTGCCGCCGGAGCCGCCGCCGTTCGTCACCGGGCGGCGGCCGCGGCCGTCGTCACCGGCCGCCGCGGGCGGATGCCTGGGTGCCGGAATGGCACCTCCGGTGACGCCGCGATGGCGCCACCGGTGCCATTCATGCGCCATGGTGACTTGCCATGGCGCCACAGTGGTGCCACTATGGCGTTATGGACCTCACGCCCTACGTCGACAACCTCCGACACGAGCTCGCGGTCGCCGCGGACGCGGGCGGAGACGAAGCCCGCGCCCTGGCCGAGCGGCTCACCACCCCTCTGGAGTCGGCCGTCCGGCTCACGCTGCTGAACGCCCTCTCCTCCGCCATGACCGAGATCACCCGCGACCTGGCGCCCGGATCGGTCGATCTGCGGCTGCGCGGACTCGACCCCGAGTTCGTGGTGACCGTGCCGTCGCTCCAGGACCCTTACGGACAGGACGAGTTGCCCGAGGCGGCGGCGAACGAGCCCCGGGCCGCCGTGCCCACGGCTCCTTCGGACACCGACGAGGGCGGCACCGCACGGATCAACTTCCGCCTGCCCGCCCCTCTCAAGACCCGGGTCGAGGAGGCCGCGGGACAGGAGGGCCTCTCGGTCAACGCCTGGCTGGTGCGGGCCGTCTCCACCGCCCTGGAGCCGGGCGCCCCCAGCCGCAGCACCGGCCGCGGCCCCCGCCGGGGCCAGCAGGGCTACACGGGCTGGGTCCGCTAGCCCCGCCGGCCGGCCACCACCGGGGCCGCCGCCACCCCGCTCGTCACCTCTCCACTCGTCACTCTTTTCCTTCACTCACCCGCCGCCCGGCGGGAACTCACTCCAGTCATGAGGACGGCACAGCCATGCCTGCTTTCGACACTCCCGAACCGCTCTCCGCCACCATCGAACTCGACCTCGGCTCCGTCCGGATCACCGCGAGCAAGCGCACCGACACGGTCGTCGAGGTGCTGCCGAGCGACGCCACCGTGGACGCGGATGTGCGGGCCGCACAGCAGACCAAGGTCACCTGCTCCGGCGGCAAGCTGCTCGTCAAAGGCCCCCGGAAGCGCTCCCTCTTCGGCAAGCCCGGCTCCCTGGACGTGACCGTCGAGCTGCCCGCCGGCTCGGACCTCCTGGGTACCTCGCCCATGGCGGACTTCACCGTCACGGGCCGGCTCGGCGAGTGCCGTCTCAAGACCTCGCTCGGCGACATCCAGATCGACGAGGCGGAGGCCGTCAACCTGCGGACCGACTACGGCGACATCCGGCTGGAGCAGGCGTCGGGCGACGCCGAACTCATCGGCGCGGGCCGGATCGACGCCGGCCGGATCGCGGGTGCGGCACTGGTCAAGAACGGCAACGGTGACACGTTGATCGGCGAGGTCACCGGCGCCCTGCGGGCGAACGCGTCCAACGGCCTCATCTCCGTCGGCATCGCGCACGCCGGAGTCGACGCCAAGTCCGCCAACGGTGCCATCCGGATCGGCGAAGTGGCCCGCGGCCAGGTCACGCTCCGGACCGCCGCCGGTGACCTGGAGGTCGGCATCCGTGAGGCCAGCGCCGCCTGGCTGGACGTGGCCACCGGCATCGGCCGGGTGCAGAACGACCTCGGGGCAGCAGACGGCCCCGGCGACAGCACCGAGACCGTCGAAGTACGCGCCCACACCAGCATCGGCGACATCCTGATCCGCCGCTCCTGACCCGGCCAGGCCGCTCGCGGCCGGCCACGACCCACACCTCACCTCACCGGACCAGAACGGGACTGTCATGATCATGACTTCCGCGCCCGCCGTCTCCGCGGCGATCAGCGCCACCGGGTTAACCAAGTCCTACGGCGACAAGGCGGTGCTCGACGGCATCGACCTGCACATCCCCGAAGGCACCGTCTTCGCCCTGCTCGGGCCCAACGGCGCGGGCAAGACCACCACCGTGCAGATCCTCTCCACCCTGCTCCCCGCCACCGCCGGCCAGGCGCGGATCGCCGGCCACGACCTGGTGCGCGAGGCCGACGCCGTACGCACCGCGATCGGCGTCACCGGCCAGTTCGCCGCGGTGGACAACCTGCTCACCGCCCGGGAGAACCTCCTCCTCATGGCGGACCTGCACCACCTCGACCGGAGTGAAGGCCGCCGCCGGGCCACCGAGTTGCTGCGCCGCTTCGAGCTGACCGAGGCCGCCGCCAAGCCCGTCGTCACCTTCTCGGGCGGGATGCGCCGCAAGCTCGACCTCGCGATGACCCTGGTCGGGGACCCGCGCATCATCTTCCTCGACGAGCCGACCACCGGCCTCGATCCCCGTAGCCGGCGCACCATGTGGGAGATCATCCACGGCCTGGTCGCCGACCAGGGCGTCACCATCTTCCTGACCACGCAGTACCTGGACGAGGCCGACCAACTCGCCGACCGCATCGCCGTCCTGGACGGCGGCCGGCTGGTCGCCGAGGGCACCGCGGACGAGCTGAAGCGACGGATTCCCGGCGGTCATATCCGCCTCCGGTTCGCCGACCCGGCCCACTACTCCTCGGCCGCCGCCCTCTTCGACGCCACCGCACACGACAGCGAAGCGCTCACCCTGCGCGTCCCCGGCGACGGCAGTGTCACCGCCGTGCGCGCCGTCCTCGACACCCTGGACCGGGCGTCGGTCCGCGCCGAGGAACTGACGGTGCACACCCCCGATCTCGACGATGTCTTCCTCACCCTCACCGGCCGCGACAGGTCCACCAGCGAGGCCAACTCCCCGAAGGAGAACGCCCGATGACCACCATGGCCTACGCCGCCCGCGACGCCCGGACGATGCTGCGGCGCAATCTGAAGCATGCGCTGCGCTACCCCGCCATGACGATCTCGGTCGTCGCGATGCCCGTCCTGATGCTGCTGCTCTTCACCTACGTCTTCGGCGGCGCCCTGGGGGCCGGCATCGGCGGGACGGCCGTCGGCCGCAGCCCCGACTACATCGACTACGTCGCCCCCGGCATCATCCTCATGGCCGCGACCTCCGGCTCCCTGGTCACCGCCGTCGGCGTCTGCGTCGACATGACCGAAGGCATCGTCAACCGGTTCCGCACCATGGCGATCTCCCGTGCGGCCTTCCTGACCGGGCATGTCGTCGGCAGCGTCCTCCAGACACTGGTCAGCATCGCCCTCGTCATCGGCGTGGCGCTCCTCATGGGCTTCCGGCCGCACACCACACCGCTCGGCTGGCTCGCCGCCGCCGGTCTGCTCACCCTGCTCACCCTGGCGCTGACCTGGCTGTCGGCCGCCATCGGCCTGGTCGCCAAGAACCCCGAGACGGCCAGCAACATTCCCCTGCCGATGCAGTTCCTCCCCTTCCTCGGCAGCGCCATCGTCCCGCCGGAGTCCATGCCCACCGGGCTGCGCTGGTTCGCCGAGTACCAGCCCTTCACCCCGGTCATCGAGACGCTGCGGAGCCTGCTGATGGGCACCGGGGCAGGCAGCAGCGCGCCCGCCGCCGTGGCCTGGTGCATAGCCCTCACCCTGGCCGGCTACCTGTGGGCACGCACGGCCTTCCACCGCAGCGCCACCCGCTGACGGGCTGTCGGCCGCACCACTGGCCGGTGCCGGCCCACGGGTCGATCCCGCCGCACGGGCCCGCTCCCCGGACCGCCAGCCGGTCCCGGTCCGCGCGCCGATTCCGGGCCGCCCCGGGAGGTCGCCCCGCAGCCCCGCAGCCCCGCAGCCCCGCAGTCCCGCACGCTGCTCCGCGGGCCACTTCACTGCGCACGCGCCGTCGGCAGCCGTCGCGAGCCCGTCGCGCAGCCACCGCGACGCCTCCTCTTGCACGGGCCTCAGGCGCCCATCGCCCGTCCCCGTGCCCAACCACCGTGCTGCACCCCACACTTCACCGCGCATGCACCGTGCCCCTCGCCAGGGCCCCGGCACTTGAACCAGTGCCCCGGCACTTGAACCAGCGCATCGGGCGGCTCTCCGCCCGGCAGGTCGCTCGGCGCCTCGCCCGGCTCTCCGCCCGGTACCTCGCCCGGCTCTCCGCCCGGTACCTCACCTGGCACTCCGCCGGGCCCTGCCCGGCACCTCACCTGGGCCCATCACCGGGCCCATCACCCGGGCCCGTAACCCAACTCTCCGCCCAACTCCTCACCCTGTCTCTGCCCAGCTCTCCGCCGTATCCGTATCCACCCGCACCGGAGGACCCCATGCAGCACGAACCGTCCGCACCCGCCGAAACAGCCGAACCCCCCGCCGAGCGGGCCGTTCAGGAAGCAGCGGCGCAGCCCGAGCCCGTGACGCTGCCCCCGCTGGTCCACGCCGCGGGCCGGCCCTTCGACCCGCCCGCCGGGCTGGCGGAACTGCGCGAGCAGCAGCCGCTGCGCCGGATGCGCTACCCCGACGGGCACGTGGGCTGGCTGGCCACCGGGCACGCCGTGGTCCGGGCGATCGCCGCCGACCCCCGCTTCAGCTCCCGGTACGAGCTGATGCGCTACCCCCTCCCGGGCGGCCCCACCGGCGCGCTGCCCCCGGCGCCCCTCGGCGACCTCACCGGTATCGACGCCCCGGAGCACACCCGCTACCGGAAGCTGCTGGCCGGCAAGTTCACCGTCCGCCGGATGCGCCAACTCACCACCCGCGTCGAGGAGATCGCCACCGATCACCTCGACGCCATGGAGCGCCAGGGACCGGTCGTCGACCTGGTGCGGGCCTTCGCCCACCCCGTGCCGGCCCTGATGATCTGCGAACTGCTCGGTGTGCCCGAGCACGAGCGTGCGCGCTTCCAGGAGCACACCGCGGTGCTGAGCAGCCCGGACGCCGGGATGGCGGAACAGATCGCCGCCCTGACCACCCTCGCGGAGTTCGTCCGCGCACTGGTGGTGGCCAAGCGGGCCGGCCCCACCGACGACCTGCTCAGCGACCTGACCACCAGTGAACTCACCGATGGCGAACTCGGCGGTATCGGCAGCTTCCTGCTGGCCGCCGGCCTCGACACCACCGCGAACATGCTCGGGCTCGGCACGTTCGCCCTGCTGAGCCACCCCGAGCAGGCCGCCGCCCTGGTTGGCGACCCCGGCCTCGCCGACCAGGCCGTCGAGGAACTGCTCCGCTATCTGAGCATCGCCCACACCGGGATGCGGGCCGCCCTGGAGGACGTCGAGCTGGACGGCCGGCTGATCAAGGCGGGCGAGACCGTCACCCTCTCGGTGGCGGCCGCCAACCGCGACCCGCTGAAGTTCCCCGACCCCGACACCCTCGATCTGCACCGTAAGGCGACCGGCCATCTGGCCTTCGGCCACGGCGCCCACCAGTGCCTGGGGCAGCAACTGGCGCGGGTCGAGATGCGGGTCGCCTTCCCGGCGCTGTTCCGCCGTTTCCCGACGCTGCGGCTGGCCGTCCCGCCCGAGGACGTACCGCTGCGCGACGCCATGAACATCTACGGGGTGCATCGCCTCCCCGTCACCTGGGACACCCGTCACCTGGGACACGTGGACAAGGAGGAGTCCGGTGCGGCTGAGCATCGACCGTGACCGCTGTATCGGCGCCGGGATGTGCGCCCTGACCGCCCCCGAGGTGTTCGACCAGGACGCCGAGGACGGCCTGGTGCTGCTCCGCACCGACGCGCCGCCACCCGGGCTGCGTGCCATGGCCCGGCTGGCCGCCGGACTCTGCCCGGCCGCTGCCGTCACCGTAACTGTCACCGACCAAGCGGGAGCGGGCAGTTCGGCCCCTGCCGACCAGCCCTCCGACCCGTAGCCGGCAGGCGACCCGCCCCGGCCGGCCACTCGGCCGCCACCCGGCCTGGCTCCGCCTGACCCACCCCCGGCCATCCCCGCCTCCCTGCCCGGGACAGGGAACCCGACCGCTCTCCCGCACGTCTTCCGGCTTGTTGGCATGTCGGTCCCTGGAGGAACCCGGTGGAACACAGGATGTTGGGGCAGCGGTACGAGCTGGTGGAGCAGCTCGGGCAGGGCGGCATGGGGGCGGTCCACCGGGCCGTCGACCACCGGCTGCGCCGTACCGTCGCCGTCAAGACCCTCTCCGCCGAACTGGCGATGCAGCCCGAGTTCCTCACCCGCTTCCAGCGGGAGGCGCATGCCGCCGCCGCGCTCAACCACCCCGGAGTGGCCACCGTCCACGACGTCGGTGAGGACGCCGGCAGCGGCGCGGCCGAGCCCTATCTGGTCATGGAGTACGTGGCGGGCCGGACCCTCAGCCAGGTGCTGCGGGACGGCCCGCTGCCCGTACCGCAGGCCGTCGACGTCACCGGCCAGGTACTGGCGGCGCTGGAACACAGCCATGGGCACGCCATCGTGCACCGGGACATCAAGCCCGCGAACGTCATGCTCACCGCGTCCGGCGCGGTCAAGGTCGTCGACTTCGGCATCGCCAAGGCGCTGAGCGAGGTGGCCACCCGGCTGACCGGCACGGGCGTGGCGGTCGGCACCCCCGCCTACCTCGCTCCCGAGCAGATCAACGGCAGCGACACCGACCACCGCACCGACCTGTACGCGGTGGGCTGTCTCCTCTACGAGCTGCTGACCGGGCGTCCCCCGTACACCGGGGACTCACCGTTCTCCGTCATGCACCAGCATCTGGCCGCGGAACCGGTGCCGCCCTCCCAGCTGCGCCCGGAACTCCCGCCCGCCCTGGACGCGGTGATCGCCCGCGCGCTGGGCAAGCGCCGGGAGGACCGCTTCGCGGACGCCGCCACGATGCGGTCCGCACTCGCCGCCGCGCCCCGCTCCGCACCGGCTCCGCACGTCCCCACCCCCACCCCGACCGCACTCGACCCCGCGTCCGCCGCCCCCGCCCCGGCGGTCGCCCCGCCCGTTCCCGCCGGGAGCGCCCCGGCGGCGCGGCGGGCCCGACGGCGGCCGGCCCGGGTGGTGTTCCGGCCCACGGCCGAAGGCGCGGTCGCCCTGCTCGGCTGTCTGCTCTCCCTGGTGATATCCCGGACCGACATGATCGAGGTCGGTCAGTTCTCCCGGGTCGCGCTGCTCGCCGCCGTCGCCGGATCGTTCCTGCTGCTGTGGTCGGCGCGGCTCGCCTGCGCGGTGGCCTGGGGCCCGGTGGCGGAGGCCGTGGCGGTGTGGTCCGAGCTGGCCCGCGCCAACATCGGCTGGGAAACCCACTACGTCATCATCGCCCTGGTCCTGGGCGTCGTCGGCGCACTCTGCCTCGCCGCCGGCTACAAGGACGAGCACACGGGCGGCTTCGCGCTCGTCGCCTTCTGGTTCACGTCCCTGGCGTCGGTCTGGTTCTTCCTCGACGACCTCCGCAAGATCGGCGTCTTCTACGTCCTGCTCCTCGCCGTCACCCTCACCATCGGAGCCCAGGTCCTCAAGACCCGCACCCGGCCCCCGTCACCGGCCCCTCATGCCGGACCACTCGGCACGGAGCACCCCGGAGCCGCCGCACCCCCGGCCGCCCCTTCCGCCCCTGTCGCCCCGGCCGCCGCACGGGCCGCGGCCGGCCGCAGGAGCCGCTCGGCCAGGTAGCCGAGGCGGCCTGGTGCCGGCAGTGAAGCGCATGGGCACAGCCCCTTGAGCGCCAACTCTCCGCCGACGCGCGGGCGAGGTGACTCAGGGGCAGGCCGGTTGGGGCTCGCGGGCACGGTCACGCCGGCAGGGGCACGCCGGTACGGACTCGCCGGCAGGTGCTCGCGGGCACGGGCTCGCCGGTACGGGCTCCCCGGACACTTCAGGGACTATCCAGGCACGTCACTGATGCGCCCGCATCCGCATCAGCCCACGCACACAACTCCCAGCAGACACACATGCACCGGCGAGGACGACCCGGCCTCCGGCGCGGTCGGTGTGCTCGGGCTGGACGGCGCGGTCTGCCCCGGGGAGGTGTCCGAGCCGGAGCCGCCGGAGCTGCCCGAGCCGTCGGAACCGCCGGTGGCAGCGGGTGCGCTGGTCGCGGGAGCCGCGGCATCGGTGTGCGCGGGGTGCGCCTTCCGCTCCGGCGCGGAGGCGGCGGGCGCGGTCGCGCTCGGGGCCTCCGCGGTGTGGGACGGGGCGGACTGCGGCTGCCGGTCCGCCGTGGCGGGTGGCGTAGAGGCCGTGGTGGGGCGCGCGTGCCGGCCGGACGGGAGTGACGGGCGGGCGCCGGGGTGCCGTGAGGCCTGCTCGTCCGACCGGTCCGACGACGAGGCGGCGGGCTCCGTCCGGGGCGTGGACACGCTCTCCGGCTCGGGCATCGAGGCCGCGTGGGTGCCGTTGGAGGCGGGCTTGTTCTGGAGCATGCTGACGGTCAGACCGCCGCCGACGAGGGCGAAGGCGGTAGCGGCCGCGGCCCGGCGCCGGTGCTTCTTCCACCGCGCCAGCTGCCGCCGCCGAGCCGCCCGGCCCTGCCCGGTGGCCGCGGCACCGCCGTCGACGCCGCCGTCGACACCGTCAACCGCGCCCATCGCGCCCACCGAGCCCATCGCGGCATCCGTGGTCTCCGCCCGCGTGGCTCCGGAGGCTCCGCCGCCGAGCAGCGCGGCATCGGCACTCCGCTCCTGGTACCGGTCCTGCCGGGACTCCGCCACGGGGGCCGCGGCCGGGGCCTCCTCCGACGGCCAGGACTCCCATGCCGCGGCGGCGGCCATCGCGCTCTGCCGACGGTGCGAAGGCGGGGCGATGTCCGGCGCGTAATCGCCACATCCCGGACAGACGAGCGCCCCGTTGAGGCTGCGGCGGCACGATGAGCAGTAGTCCATCAGCGATCTTTCTGTGCTGGCTGCGCCGCCAGGGACGCCGGCGATCTGATCGAGCTGATCCAGTTCGCATGCGGGATCGAGCGGGCAGTAACGCTAACGACACCCACCGAGGGCCACGCGAAGGCCGTGTGACGCTTCCGTGCAGATTCCCCCTCGCCCCCACCCGCACTCCGGACATGTCACGACGCGCGCCGGACCGAAAGCTCACTCCTCTCTCTAATCAAGCTTGACTAGTGCCGCTCGCGGCTGTACCTTCCTCGTGTAGTCAAATTTGATGACTGGCTTCTCGGGCGGCCGGCCGTCGGCCCGCCCGTCAAGACCAGTCGAGGAACCCGTGAGGAGTCTGTGTGACCTTCCTGCCGGATGCCGGATACGTCCCGACCGAAGAGGACCGCGCGAGCCTGGACGCCTGGTTCGCGGAGTACGACGCCCAGAGCGGGCAGCGCAACGTCCCGAACATGGCCGACCTGGCGGTGTTCCCCCTCAACCTGGTGAGTGACGACGCGGCCGGCAACGGCCGCTCGGCGCAGTGGGACCGCGAGCAGTACCTCGCGACGATGACGCAGGTGATGGGCGAAGGCAGCGAGGACATCACCTTCGAGTCCACCCGCACGCCCGTCTTCCTCTCGCCCGCCCTGGCCGTGGTCTTCTCCGACTCGACCATGACCATGGACGGCCGGAGCCGGCAGCTGCGCTACGCCGACATCCTGATCAGGAGCAACGGCACGTGGGCGTTCCAGACCATGATCCAGGGCGGCTGGGGCGACAACCTCTGACGGCCCACCCCCGAGCGACGCCCCGTACCGTCACCGGCGGTGCGGGGCGTGGTGCGGAATGGCGGGGGTGTGGTGTGGGCAGTGCGGCCCCGGGGGGCTTTGACAAGGGCATGCCTCGGATCACGGAGGATCTGAGGGGCACGCACACCCCGAGCACCACGAAGCGGACGCGGACACCGCGTAAGGACCGTCGTGCCGATCGTCGGCGGCAACGCGGCGAACGACGGTGAGGACGGCTGGGGGACGTCGACAAGCGCGAAGGAAGGCCGTTCGGATGCACAGCGAGGGACCCGGGGTCGGCAGGAAACCGCGAGTCACGAGGTCCGCGAGATCCGTGAGGTCTTCTGGTGAGGAGGCGGTGGCCGATGCCGCCGCCCACCGTCGCGCGAGTGCCGCGCCCCGCAGAGTCGGGGCATGGTTCGCCGTGCTGGCGGTGGCGGCCGCCGTGGCCGTACTCCCGGTCTGGCTCTTCTGCCCGGACCCGGTGTTGCGGCAGAGGGGAGTCCTCGTCGCCCTGGGGGCCGCGCTGTGCTGCCTCGTGGCCATCGCCCTGTGTCAGCGTGTGGCGGGCGGTCGGCGGTCGTTCCACACGGTTGCCGCCGCCGAACTCCTGGGAAACGACGGCGGGGAGGACGGGGCGTACGCGCCGGGAACGGCGGCGATGCCCCTGACGCTGCCCTCACGACGGGGAATGCAGTGGCGTTTCCTCGGGTGGGGCGTCGGTGCCACCACGGTGGTGGTGAGCCTGGTCGCCCTCGTGGGGGGCTCGCCCCAGCGGCCGGAGCGGATGCAGCGGATTCACGACGCCGGTGCGGAGTTCGCGAAGGTACCCATCGAGAAGGTCAGCGACGTCCAGCTCCATGAGTGGAGCAAGGGCACGGACTACTACACCGCGACCGCCGTCGTCCGGCTCGGCCGAGGGGCGGACGGCGCGCCGGTGACGGCAACCGTGCACCCCACCTCTCACGAGCGTCTGGGCCGCGGGGACCGGGCTCCCGTGCTCTATGCCCCGGCGCGGCCCCAGTTGGGTGCCATCGCGGGAGACGAGCGCCGTCTTGGTGACGCACTGCGAGGAGACGTCCTGCCGGCCGAAATGGTCTGGCTCCTGCTCGGTGCCTGGGCCGTCGGTATGGGGATCACCCTGGGTGCCGTGTCCAACCAGTGCGGCTTCCGTTCCTTCACCCGGCTGGGCAAGGCCGACCAGGCCGTACGGGCGAAGTGCCTGGGGCCCGACTTCTGGCGGAGGGACGCGGCCAAGGAGCGGTGCCTGAAGATGGTCACGGCGTCGTCCCGGACCGCACATTTCCTCGTCAACGTCACGGAGGAGGAACTTCCCGACTCCCTGAACGGCCGGCATCTCTGGCTCTGTTGGGACGCCCGGCGCGGAACCGGCGGCAAGTCCCTCTCCCCGAAGAGCACCCCCGCGGCGCTGATCTCCGACGACGGCTGGGTGCGGCACGGCATGCTCAAGGTGGATGACGCGAGACTGCTGGCCGACGAGGGCATCGCCGTGGACAAGGCCGGTGTGACCCAGGGAGGGGTTCCGCGTGCTCTCCGGCTCTGGGACCCACGCTCCGCCTGGCTGCTCTACGTGCCCCGCGCGGCGCTGACGTCCGCCGCCTTGCTCATCGCCTGCGGTGCGCTGCTGACCTGGGACATCCCCGGCTTCTGGCGTTGGGTGACCGGCTTCGGCGGTCTCGTCGCCGGAGGCGCCCTGACGTACTTCTCCACGATGCACGAACCCCCGCCGTCGCCCGGCACGGACGCGGGCTGAGGCCCCCGGCCTCGGCGGCCGTCGACAGCCGGCGTGCAGGGGTAGTTCGCCGTACCGCGACCGGCCGGCAGCCGGGTCAGGTCACCGCAGCCCCAGGCCGACCGGCCTGGGGCTTCCGCATGCCCCGGCCGGGTGGCGGGAGCCGGGGTCGCTCAGCCCTGGGCCCAGGTTTCCTCTTCCTCGCGGGCGGTGTCGTAGGCGTGGCGGGCGGCGTCCACGGCTGGGAGGTGTGCCTCGGACCAGTCCGTGATGGCGGCGAAGAGGGGGGTCAGGGTGCGGCCCAGGTCGCTGATCTCGTACTCGACCCGCGGGGGGATTTCCGCGTGGTACGTGCGGATGACCAGGCCGTCGCGTTCGAGCTGGCGCAGGCGCTGGGTGAGGACCTTGGGGGTGATGGTCGGCAGGTGCCGCTGCAGCTCGTTGAAGCGCAGCCGTCCGTGGTGTTCCAGCACCCACAGGATCGGCGTGGTCCAGCGGCTGAAGACCAGGTCGATCACCGGGTTGATCGGGCACACCTGATCCACGGATTCGGACACGGCTCCTCCTCTCCTCACTGGCCCCTGAGCACGGCGAGGCCGCTTTCCCGGAGCTACTTTCCTATCGGAAATCACTATATCTAGGAAAGTGGCGTGAAGGTGGGGTGCGCGGCGGGGCTGAGTCCGTGGCCGTGTCGGGGTGGCGTGGTCGCCCGCCGGCATCTTGCCCTCGCCCCATGGTGACGCAGTTCACGCACTGACCAAATGACGATTCTGGTCAGTCTGGTCTTACGCTGAAGCCATGGACATCACGAAGGACAGTGGTCAGGGCCGTCGTGCCCTGGTGGTCGGGCTCGGGATCAGTGGGATCGCCGCCGCTCTGCGGTTGCGGCAGGCCGGCTGGGACCCGGTCATCGTCGAGAAGGCCGCCTCCCGGCGGTCCGGCGGATACTTCATCGCCCTGTTCGGGGCGGGCCGTTCGGCCGCCCGGCGTCTGGGCATCCTGGACGGACTGAACGACCGCACGCCCCGCGACGGCGCCAACTTCACCATCGACCGCGTCGGCAACCGGCGCCTCGGGCTCGGCTACGCGGACCTGCCGGGCAAGCCGTGGATGATGCTGCGCGGCGACATCGAACAGGCCGGTTTCGACCAGCTGCCGGCAGACCTCGACATCCGCTACGCCACCGTGCCCACCCATATCCGGCAGGACGCCGACGGTGTGGACGTCACCCTGGCCGACACCGCGGCCGGTACCTCGGCCACCGAACGCTTCGACCTGGTCGTCGGCGCGGACGGGCTCCGCTCCACCGTGCGGCAACTCGCGTTCGGCCCGCACGAGAACTATCTGCGCCGGCTGAACTACATCGTGGCCGCCTACCAGTTGAACGGTCCCGTCAGCGGCGTCTCCCCGGACGACGGCGCCATCCTGCTGGAGCCCGACCGCTCGATGTGGATCTTCCCGTTCGCCGACCATCCGCCGAGCGTGCTGCTCAGCTACCGGACCGACGACGTGGACGCGGAGTTCAGCGGGTCACCGGCCGAGCGGGTGCGCGCGGCATTCGGCCACGGGCCTACCGGCCGGACCCTGGGGGAGGCACTCGAAGCCCTGGAGACCGCCGACGACCTGCTCTTCGACTCGGTCGAGCAGGTCCACATGGACCGCTGGCACCGCGGCCGGGTGGTGCTCCTCGGTGACGCGGCCTGGTGCGTGACGCTCTACGCCGGCATGGGCGCGTCGGCCGGGATCGCCGGGGCGGACCTGCTCGGCACCATGCTGGACCGCCACCCCGGCCATGTCGGGCGTGCCCTGGCCGAATGGGAGCACGCGCTGCGGCCCTATGTGGAGCACTACCAGCACAACGGGGCCCAGCAGCGCCGGTTCTTCGTCCCGGCCAACCGCCTCCAGCTCGCCTTCCGCAGGGTGATGACGAGGGGGATGCGGACGCCGGCGACCTCCCGTGTGATCCGCCGTCTTCAGGCGAGGGGCAAAACGGCCCGCTTCAAGGAGAGGGACATCGCCCGAGCATGATGGCGGGACCCGCGTCTGCGGGTCCAGCTCCGCTCAGGCAAGGAAGTGACCATGGCAGCACTCGTCGAACAGGACTCCGCCAAGGCCGCCCGGATTCTCACCGTCGCACGGGAACTGGTGCTCAAGCGGGGGGTCAAGGGCGTGACCGTGGCGGAGATCGCCGAGAAGGCGCACGTCGGCAAGGGCACGGTCTACCTGTACTGGGGCACCAAGGAAGACCTGCTGGTCGGCCTGTTCGCCCGGGAGTTCCTGGCCGTCGTCGACGGCACCATCGACGCGCTGACCGCCGACCCCGACGCCGCGCGGCCCCACCGGCTGTGCCCGCAGCTCGCCCGCAACGGCCTGGAGCGTCCCTTCGTACGCGCCCTGCAGACCGGCGACGCCGACCTGCTGGGCGTCCTCACCCAGCACCCGCGCAGCACCGAACTCATCCACCAGCTGGGCCCGGCGGCGCTGATGTACACGGTCCTGCCGGTGTGGCGTCAGCACCGCCTGGCCCGCGCCGACTGGCCCCTGGACGAACAGGCCTATGCCCTCCAGGCGCTCATGACGGGCTTCGTGCAGAACGCCACCCGTGCCCACACCCTGGGCAGCATCACCGTCGACACCCCCGACGCCGTCATGGCCGCCTCGGTCACCGCCCTGCTCGGCCCGGAGGAAGCCACCCCGTCCGACCTCCGGGCCACCGCCGACGAGGGCCTCCGCCTCCTCGGCCACCGCCGCGAACTCGTCCTGGCCACGATCGCCACGGAGTAATGGAGTAATGGAGTAACGGAGTAGGGGAGGCGGTACGTACCCGGTCGGTCGCGGCGAGCCGAGAACGGGGAACGGGAGGCGCGCCGGGAGGTCCGGGCGGCGGGCTGGGCATGCGAGCGGCCAGGTCGGGAAGAGGGACCACCCGCCCGCTCGCGCCTCACCCCTCTGAAGGGCCGCGCTGCTCAGTTCCGGGGCGGGGCAGTCGGGTCGCCATCAGTGCCGCTGCCAGTGCGCAGCAGGCCGCGACGGCGAAGGCCAGTGCATCGCCGTGGGCGAGGGCGTCGGCGCCCGTCGCGCCGCCCGCCGCCGGGTGCGACCGTGCGTACGTGGCCGTTCCGGCGGCGGCCAGGGTGCTCAGGGCGGCGAGCCCGATGGCACCGCTGACCTGGCGGGTGGTGTTCAGGATGCCCGCGGCGAGGCCGGCGAGGGCCGGTGGGACCCCGCTGGTGGCACAGGCCGTGACGGGGGTGATGGACGCGCCGATGCCGAGCCCGAAGACGACGCCCGGCAGGCCGGCCGTCAGGACGTACGGGCCGTGCCCGCCGAGCGTCAGCGCCAGCAGGCCGAAGCCGACGGCGGCCAGCGTCAGTCCGCCGACGGCGACGGCGCGGGCGCCGAACCGGGGGATCAGCCGCCCGGTCAGCAGACCGGAGACCATCAGCGCGACGGCGACCGGCAGAAAGCCCAGGCCCGCGCGAAGGGGACTGTAGTGGTGCACGTTCTGCAGATGCAGGGAGAGGAGAACCGGGCTGGCCAAGAAGGCCAGGCCGAGCAGGAACATGGTGGCGTTGGCGACCCGGACCGGCCGCCTGCGGACCACCGACGGCGGGACGAGGGGCTGTTCGGCCCAGCGCGCCTGATGCACGGCGAAGAGGACGAGCGCGGCGCATCCGGCGGCGACGGGGCCCCAGACGCGGGCCGCCGCCCAGCCGTACGTGGCCGACTCCATCAGCCCGTACAGCGCGGCGGCCAGCCCGAGGGTCACCAGTGCCGCCCCCGGCAGATCGAGCCGCGCCCGCCGCCCCGTCCCGTCGCCCTCGCGCGCCTCTCCCGCACCGCTTTTTTCTGCCCGTACGTCGAACAGGACGCGCCAGGCGGTGGCGGCGACGACCGCGCCGAACGGCAGGTTGATCAGGAACACCCAGCGCCAGTCGAGGAGTTGGGTGAGTATTCCGCCCAGCACGGTGCCGGCAGCCGCGCCCACCGCGCCCACCGCACTCCACACCGCCAGGGCCCTGGCCCTCCGGGCCCCCTCCGGATAGGTCTGGGTGATCACGGACAGGGTGGTGGGCATCAGCAGTGCCCCGCCCAGGCCTTGCACGGCGCGTGCGGCGAGCAGCGGACCGGCGTCCGTGGCGAGACCGCCGACCCCGCTGGCCACGGTGAACAGCGCGATGCCGGCCAGCAGGGTGCGCCGCCGCCCGTACAGGTCGCCGCAGCGACCGCCGAGCAGCAGGAAGCCGGCGAAGGCGAGGGTGTAGGCGTTGACGACCCAGGGCAGCGTGGTGGGCCCGAGGCCCAGGTCGGCGCGGAGGGCGGGCAGGGCGACCGAGACGATCGTCGCGTCGAGGATCACCAGGAACACCACCAGGCAGGCCAGCGTGAGCAGCAGGCCGTCATGGACGGGCCGGGGTGGCTGTGCGGGCCGGGATAACCGCGTCGGCCGGGATAACCGCGCCGGTCGGGATGTCCCGGCAGGTGCGGACTGACGTGTGGGGGTGGGCTGTCGTGCGGGCATGGCGGCACCTTCCGGAGTGGGAGGGAACGGCACGGAACGGAACGGCACGGAAGCGGAGCGATAGGTAACGGAGCGGCGCGAGAAGGGTGTTGAAGGCGCGGCGAGGTACGTCAGGGGCATGCGCCGGAGCTCCCGACAGCACCGAGCCCGCAACAACTCAGCTAAGCTCAGGTTAGGTTAACCTAACTCATTTGTGAAACGGTTTCACTAACCAGTCCGAGACGTCTCATTAGGCTGAGGGCCATGCCCGCTCCCACGCCCGCGCCCACCCCCGGCCGCAGGCCCGCCGCCCGCTCGCCCCGTCCCGGTCGCCCCGCGGTGATCGGCCGGGACGCCATCGTCGCGGCGGCGCTGGCGATGGATCAGGAGCAGCTCACGATGCAGGCCGTCGCGCGCCGCCTGGGAGTGGCGACCTCCGCGCTCTACCGCTGGGTCGGCGGCCGGGAGGAACTGCTCGATCTGGTCAGCGCCGAGCTGAGCCGGCGCATCGTGCCCCGCCGCGAGCCCACGGCGGACGACTGGCACGACTGGCTGGCCGAACTCGCCCACGCCATCCGCCGCGAGTTCCAGGCGGTGCCCGGCTTCGCCGCCCGCGCCTTGACCGGCGGCCACCGGGCGGCGGGCCACGACGCCATCGAACACGGCGTGGTCACCGCCTTCACCCTCGGCGGCCTGTCCCCCGAACGCGCCCACCAGCGCTGGTACGTCTTCGCCACCGCCGTCCTGGGCTGGCTCGCCGCCGAGGAGTCCGGCCGCTTCCCGGCCCAGCCCCCGATGGACTACGACGCCCTGGTGGAGGTGCTGTTGGCGGGGGTACGGGGGTGATCGCTCCGCGGCGGGCCAAAGGCAGAGCCTGGCGGGCCGACGGGCTGCCGGATTGGCGCGATGGTCACCGCTTCCAGTACTTCGCCACCGCCTGTGCGTACGCCACCCGGTGGTCGAGCCTGTCGCCCCGGACCCGGAACCGGCCGCGCGCGGACTCGGTCAGGGCCACCCGCCCGAAGAACTGCCCCGGCCGCTTCCAGGCCGTCCGCAACGGGGCGGTGGAGGCGTCCGGGGGCGGGGAGTCGGAGAACACCAGGGCAACCAGGTACAGGAGGTAGAACGGCATCTGCACCAGCCACAGGAGCAGAGACGGCACGGTCCCTTCCCGCCCGTGCAGCACAGTGCCGTCCGGCAGGTGGATCTCGTACAGGGGCCGCCACCATTTCTTCTGCCGCGGTGGCAGCTGCAGTTCGGCCAGCTGCTCGTGGTCCGGGGTGAGCACGGCGAGGCGCCCGCTGTTCTTCCTGACGACGACGGCGAGCGGCGAGGCGCCCTCAGGATCGGAGGAGAGGGCGAAGCGCGGCTTGCACCCCTCGGGCAGGGACCAGCCCTCGGGGACACCACGGCGCACATGCACGGGGGCGGAACCTCGGGGACGCAGCTCATAGCGCGTCTCGTAGGAGTGGCGGGTGAAGGCGAGTGTCATGGACCGTGTTCCGTCTCGTCGCGTCGATGCTGACCGCCGTTGCCGGCAGCGGCATTCAACAGGGGCGACAGTCCCGGGGGTTGGCCGCCCTCCTCATGGCGCGACATCGAGGGCCCGGGCAGGACTGGGACGGGCGGTGGTGCGCCGCACTACCGAGTGGTTTGTTGATAGCCCCTCACCGTCCTGGGACTTCCCGCACCCATTCCGACGCGTCCGCCAGAGAGGGGCCTGAGACCTCTTCGGCGCCGGCCGTGTGCAGAAGCCAGCGGATGTAGTCGCGCGGGTCGACCGATGTGGCTGCCTCGCATACGGAGAGCACCGGTGGTGCCTCCGCGGGAGAGGGCCGGGCCTCCACCCGCTGTCGTTCCCGGCGCAGGTCGTCGATCTCGTGAAGCAAGGGCACTCCTGTTGCGGGACCTTGAGCGTAGGCCCCACCGCGGGGTGCGGCCCCCCGTAGCCGCACCCCGCGCGCCTGTCCGTCAGCAGGTGTTGCTGAACGGAACCCGCTGTCAGCGGAAGTGGAGGGAGCCTGTCCGGTCGAACATGCCGTGGTGGTCGCCGAAGTGGGACTCCGACTCGCCCGGTTTCAGGGAGAACCTGGCGCCGGTGTAGTGGATGCGCTCGTAGAAGGTGACGGTGCGCTTGCCGGTGTTCCTGGCGGAGCCGATGCCATCGATGCCCTGGGCCGGCAGATTGGGCACGCTGCGGGTGAAGACCGTGTACCTGCCGTGGAACCTGGGCTCCGCGAAGACCTTGACCTTCGCCCGGTCGGTCTTGAGCGGGCCCGCGGCAGCTGCGGGGCCGTTGGCGGAGGCCGGCAGTGCGGAGGTGAGGGTGAGGGCGGCTGCGGCGGCGCCGAGGGCGGCCAGGTGAGCGATACGCATGAGGACTCCTTTGGGCATTGGCTGGATGGCTGGTTATCGGGCGGATGCGCGGTGCTGGTGGTTCGTGCCGTCCGTGTGGTTCAGGACGCGGCGGGCGGCTGTCAGCCAGCGGTCCTTGCGGGTTTTCGCCTGGTGCAGGCGGTCGGCGTTGGCCCGGATCAGGCGGTGTTGGACGCGGGTTTCGGCCGCTGACCACACCTTCACCAGCTTGGTCGACTTCTGGCAGGCGACGTCGGCGCGGGCGGTGGCGCGTTCGGCCGGGGTGGGTTCGGACGTCTCCCAGCGCTTGTCGCCGGCGGCGGTGTAGGGGTCCGGGTAGTCGGAGCCGGCCTTCGCCATGCAGGTGCGCCACCGGCGCAGGGCCTCGCGTACCTGCGGGGTGCGCCGGGAGGTTTCCAGGGCGGTGCCGGTGAGCTGGTTGAAGGCGTGGAAGTCGAGTGGCGGGATGTCGCCGACGAGTTGGCGCTGGGCGGTCTTGAGGCAGCCGCCCTGGCCGGAGGCGCCGTAGGCCGCGCGCTGCACCTCGGCCGGGAGGGCCTCGCGGGTGTCCCAGGCACGGTTGCGCCGTATCACCGACGGTGGGTGGGGGCTCGGGTGGTACCCGTAGCGGACGGCCGCTGCCTCGTCGGCTCCGTATCGTCGGAGGTTCGGCGGCTCGGTGTCCTGGGCGTCCACCCGGGGCAGGGTCTTCCACTCCATGCCCCGGTCCTTCATGCACCGGCGCATGAGGATGTCCTGCGCGTCTTCCACGAGGTGGGTCTCGGCGTTGGTCGAGGCGTAGGCGTCCAGGGGAAGACGGAGCTCCCTGGCCTGCCGGGACACCGGCAGGGAGTGCGGGGCGGGCGCGGGTTCGTGCGCGGCGGCCGTGCAGGCGGTGGTGGTCAGGAGCAGCAGGGCGAGCGCGGTGGTGGTCCGGGCGCGGGAGGGCGGCATGGTGGCCTCTCGTCGTGCAGCGCGCGGTGCGCGTGGAGTGGGGGGCAGGGGCAGGGGCAGGGCGGGGTGCGGCCCCCGTGTGCCGCACCCCGCCCGTCAGCAGTGCGTTGCCGACGGCACCCGCTGTCAGCCGAAGCTGATGGAGCTTGTGGCGTCGTGCATGTTGTAGTGGTCGCCGAAGTGGGCCTCGCTCCGGCCCGGTGCCAGGGAGAAGCTGGCGCCCATGTACTTGGCCTTCTGGTGGAACGTGACCTTGCGGTTGCCCTGGTTCTTGGCGGAGCTGATGGTGTCGTTCCAGCCGTCGTGCGCCAGGTTCCGCATGTTGTGGGTGAAGGTCGTGTTCCGGTTCCGGAAGCTCGCGTCCTGCCAGACCTTGACCTTCTTCTTGGCCCTGAACGCCGCGGCGTCAGAGGCGTCCTGGGCGGCCACCGTGTGGGACCGCCCGGCGGACGGCTGGGTGTCGCCGGCGAAGGCCGGCAGTGCGACACCGAGGGTGAGCGCCGCGGCGGCGGTGCCCGCGATGGCGATGTGACGGATACGCATGAGCTGTTCCTTTGATCAGTGATCACGTGGAAGGCGTGATCTCAGGTGGACTGTCAGGTCGCTCCGCGCTGCCCCGAAGCGGGGGAAGCGCGGTCCGACGAGATCGAGTTCACCCGCGGCGGAGTTGTTTAGCACCCCCTCTGAGCTGCGCTAATCAATTCGCCGAGGCCGCTTCGGGCCCGCCCGCTCGCCGGTCACACGGCGTTGCGGCCCGCTGACCTGGTGTTTATCGTGCACCGGGGACAACGGGGGAAGTTGGGGGAGGAAGAGGCGCATGGGGCGTCCGGAGAATCCGATCGATCCGCAGGAGGGGCCCCTGCCGCGCCTCGCCTACGAGCTGCGCAAGCTCCGGGACGAGGCCGGTGCGCCCGCCTACCGGGCGATGGCCCGGCGGGCCGGCTATTCGGCGGCCACGCTGTCGCAGGCCGCGGCCGGTGAACGGCTGCCGACCCTGCCGGTGCTCCTGGCCTACGTACGGGTCTGCGACGGCGACCCCGACGACTGGCGGCGCCGCTGGGAGGAGGCCGGGCGGGAACTGGCGCGCATCCCGCGCCCCGAGGACGAGAACACCGACCCGCCCTACCGCGGGCTCGCACGGTTCGAGCCGGGCGACGCGGAGCTGTTCTTCGGCCGCGAGGAGCTGGTCGGTCAACTGGTGGAGCTGGCCGGACGGCACCGCGTCAGCGCCCTGGTGGGGGCCTCCGGCAGCGGCAAGTCCTCGTTGCTGCGCGCCGGTCTGGTCCCCCGGCTGCGCGACCCGGCCGACGGGGCGGACCGGGTGCCGGCCGCGGTCCGGATTCTGACGCCCGGCCCGCACCCCCTCGCGCACGGCGCACGCCTGGAGCCGGCCGCCGGCCCGGGGGACACCTGGCTGCTGGTCGACCAGTGGGAGGAGCTGTTCACCCTCTGCACCGACCGTGCGGAACGGGCCGCCTTCCTCCGGAAGTTGCTGACCGCCTGCGACGAGGACAGCCGGCTGCGCGTGATCCTGGCCGTACGCGCCGACTTCTTCGCCCGCTGCGCCGAACACGGCGCCCTGGCCGCGGCGCTGAAGGACGCCACGCTGCTCGTCGGCCCCATGGGCGGCGAACAGCTCAGGGCGGCGATCGTCCGGCCGGCGGCCGCCCACGGCCTGATCGTCGAGCGGGAGCTGACCGCCCGCATCGTCGAGGAGGTCGAGGACGAACCCGGTGCGCTGCCGCTGATGTCCCACGCCCTGATGGAGACCTGGCGCCGCCGCCGGGGACGCGCGCTGACCCTCCCGGCCTACGAGGCGGCCGGCGGCCTGCGCGGCGCCCTCGCCCGTACCGCCGAGGACGCCTACCACCGGCTCACCCCCACCCAGGCCGGCCTCGCCCGCCACCTCCTGCTGCGCCTGGTCGCCCCCGGCAGCGGCACCGAGGACACCCACCGCCCCGCCCCGCGCGCCGAGTTCGCGACCGAGGGCACCGCCGCGGGCGCCGACAGCGCCATGGTCCTCGACCAGCTGGCCCGCGCCCGGCTGCTCACCCTGGACGACGAGACCGTCTCCCTCGCGCACGAGGCGCTGCTCACCGGCTGGCCGCGGCTGCACACCTGGATCGACGAGGACCGCGAACGGCTGCGTCTGCACCGGCGGCTGACCCACGACGCCACCGCCTGGCAGGAACTCGACCGCGACCCCGGAGCCCTCTACCGCGGCACCCGGCTGACGCGCGCCGAGGAGGCCTTCGACTCCGCGGAGGGCGGCGCGCTCAACCCCCTGGAGCGGGCCTTCCTCGACGCGGGTATCGCGGCGCGGGCGGCCGAGCGCGCCCACGCCGCCCGCGCCGCGAGCCGGTCGTTCCACCTGAAGGTGGCCCTCGCCGTCCTGTGTGTGGTGGCCCTGGTGGCCGGCCTCGTCAACTGGCAGCAGCGCCGCGACAGCGACCGGCAGCACACCCAGGCCGAAGCGCGCCGTATCGCCTCCGTCGCCACCGGCCTCCGCTCCTCCGACCCGTTACGCGCCATGCGCCTGAGCGTCGCCGCCTGGCGGCTCGCCGACACCCCCGAGACGCGTGGTGCGGTGCTGGGGGCGCTGGCCCAGCGGGAGCGGGACGTCATGGCGCTGCCCGAGGGGGCCGACCCGTCCGTGGTGATCCTCAGCGGTGACGGACGGACGCTGCTGCATCAGCCCGAGGACGGGCGCCTCGTGCGCCGCTGGGACGTCGCCACGCACCAGGAGCTATCGGCCCTGCCCGTCAGGCGCGGGGCGATGTTGCTGGATACGGCCACGCGTCGTGGCGGGGCGGTGGCGGCGTCGGACGGTGACAGTGACCGGCGCGTGTACGGCAGAGCCGGCCGGGAGGTCCGTCTCCCGCCGGGACCCCTCGGCCCCCCGGTGTTCGGCGATTCCGGGCGGACCCTGCTGTACGCGGAGGACACCGTCGAGTTGTGGGACTGGTGGCACCGGCGTCTCCTCTTCCAGCACACGTTGCCGCGGCAGGACGAGGGGATGCTCTCCCGCGTGGTGAGCCCCGACGACCGCTCTGTGGCGGTCTGTTCGCCGCGGATTCCCCTGACGGTGTGGGCGGTGGCCACGAAGCGGCCCGTGTCGCTGCCCCGTGCCCTACGGCACCGGCCCTGCACCTCGGAGTCCGTGCTGTTCACCCCGGACGGGCGGGGCCTGCTGTTCCTGGAGGACGAGCGGGGAGCACGGGTACGCAACCTCGCGACGGGACGCACGCAGTGGCGGATCAAGCACCCGGGCCTGACCGATGCCGTGTTGAGCGGTGACGGCACCCTGCTGGCCGGCCGGGACGCCGACGAGATCCTCGTATGGCGCACCAGCAGGCCCGACTCCCCGGTCCTGCGGTACCCGATCTCCCACGAGGAGGTACAGCAACTGCGGATCGACGCCGAGCACCACGTGCTCCGGTATGTGGGAGGGGGCGTGATCCGCACCCTCTCCCTCGCCCATCCCGTCCCCCGGGGGCGGGACACGGAGCCCCTTCAGGCGGCACGGTTCAGCCCTGACGTCAGGCGGCTGGCCACTGCCCACCGGACCGGAGACGACACCCGTGTCCGGTTGCTGAACACCCGTGACGGCAGTCTCTCCGCCGCGCCGCCCCCGGTGCGCTGTGCACGGCGGTGTGCCGACAGACCCTTCCTCGCCTTCCGCCCCGACGGCCGCCGCCTCGTCTACGGAGCCCCGCTCAACACGGGTGGCCGCCTGTATCTGTGGGACGTACGTGCGCACCGCCGGCTCCGGGTCCCGCGCGTCGTGCAAGGTGGCGCCACGTCCTGGGTCACCACCGGCCTGTTCTCCGTGAACGGCGACTCCGTGCTGGCCGGTGACACTCGGGTATGTGCCTGCATCAGGGTCTGGAACCCGCGCAGGCGCACCGTGCGCACCGTGCGCCAGACCTTCGGGAATCTGCTGGCGGCACATCCCGACGGCCGCCATCTGGTCGTCACCGGGGGAGCGAGCCCCGCCCGCCTCGTCGACCTGCGTACCCGCCGGATGCTGCCGCGCCTCCTCACAGGTGAGGGCACCACCGCCGCCGCCTTCAGTCCCGACGGCCGTTTCCTGGCCGCCGGGGACGCGGCGGGGCGGGTCACGCTCTGGGACGGGCGGGCCCGGCGCCAGCTCGGCCAGCTGCCCGCCACCGGCGGCGGGACGGCGGACGGCGACCCGGAAGCGGTGACCGCGCTGGCCTTCTCCGCCGACGGCGGGACCCTCGCCACCGCCGGGGACCGCGGCACCGTACGCCTGTGGGACGCGGCCTCTCACCAGCCCCTGGGTGGGCCGCTGCCCACCGTCCCCGGGGACCCGGTCCTCGCCCTGGCCTTCACCCGGGACGGCGAGGCCCTGCGCACCGTCGGCCGTCGCACCCCCGTGCAGACCCACACCACCGCCGCGGGCCGCGCCGTCCGCACCCTCTGCCACCGCGCCAACGGGGGCCTCTCCCCGTCGGAATGGCGTTCCTTCCTGCCCGGCGTCGACTACCGCCGCACCTGCTGAGGCGGCGGGCCGCCGCGCTCCGCCGAGGCCCTCAGTCCGTCGCCGGGCCGGCGTCGGCGTCCGCGGCCGGTACGGGGGCCTCGGCCGGGGGAGTGCGTGCTGCCGTGCGGGCGAGGTTGTCCTCGATGCGCTGCAGGGCGTGCAGCGTTTCGGCCTGCTGGCCGGGGGTGAGGTCGCCGGTCGAGGCGCCTTCGAGTTCGGCCCAGATGCGTTCGACCTCGCGGCGCAGCGCCTGGCTGGCGGCGGTCGGTTCGATGATGACGACGCGCTTGTCGTCGGGGGAGGGGCGGCGGCGGACGAAGCCGGCGTTCTCCAGGCGCTTGATGCTGCGGGTCATGGTGGCGGCGTCGGAGTCGACCAGGCGCACGAGGTCGGTCTGCCGCTGGGGGCCGAGTTCCCACAGGTGCATCATGACCAGCTCCTGGCCGAGGTGGAGGCCGAGGGGACGCAGGAGCTGTCCGGCGATCATGCGGTGCAGGCGGGCCACGCGGAAGATCGCGTGGCTGACCGGCCCCGCCTGGGCGGCAGCGGGCACCGGTACCGAGGCGCTGGGCGGCGTCGTCTTCTGCGGCTGGCTCGGCGGTGTGTCCCGATTGCTTGTCCGGCTCATCACATGCGTCCTTTCCCGGCTGACCTTTGCCGGACAGTAATCCGGCTCACAGCTCGCCGGATGCAGTCAGGATAGCGACCCGTCCGGCACCAGGGTGCCCTTGTGTTCAGCGGGTAGTTGCCGCACGTCAACGAGGGGTTTCCGGGCGGGCGGGGCGGCGGGTGACGTGGTTCACGCCGGGGTCGGGGAAGACGTTGGCGAGTTTTACTTGTTCGGACAGGCAATGGTTTGCTGAGGAACGCAGGCCGAGGGAGCGCCGCCCGTCCGGGCGCCTCCCGCCCCTACCGAAGGAGTGATCATGACGACCGCGTTCGACCCGATCGAGCTGGGCGGCAAGCGTCTGGCCAACCGCATCGCGATGGCGCCGATGACCCGCAGCCGTGCCTACGGGCCGGGTGCCGGTGCGACGGAACTGATGGCCACCTACTACGCCCAGCGGGCCGGTGCCGGTCTGGTCATCACCGAGGGTGTCCAGCCGTCGGTGGTCGGCCAGGGCTACCCCGACACCCCCGGCCTGCACTCCGCCGAGCAGGTCGCCGCCTGGCGCCAGGTGACCGACGCGGTCCACCGCGAGGGCGGGGTGATCTTCGCGCAGCTGATGCACACCGGCCGTATCGGCCACCCCGGCCTGCTGCCCGACGGCCTGATCCCGGTGGGCCCGTCCGCCGTCGCCGCCAAGGGGCAGGTCTACACCCACCAGGGTCCCCAGGACTTCGTCACGCCGAAGGAGCTGACGCACGACGAGATCGTGCGGACGATCGCCGAATTCGCCGAGGCGGCGCGCAACGCGATCGCCGCCGGCTTCGACGGGGTGGAGCTGCACGGGGCGAACGGCTACCTGATCCACCAGTTCCTCGCCCCCAACGCCAATCAGCGCACCGACGCCTGGGGCGGCGACGCCGCGGGCCGGGCGCGCTTCGCCGTCGAGGTCACCAAGGCCGTCGCGGAGGCGATCGGCGCGCACCGGACCGGCCTCCGGATCTCCCCCGGAACCCCCTTCAACGACATCGCCGAGAACGACCCGGCGGACCGGGAGGAGACCTACACGGGCCTGCTGGCCGCTCTCGCCCCGCTCGACCTGGCCTACCTGCACGTGCTCGAAGGTCCCGACCAGGGCCTGACCGCGCGCCTGCGCAAGGACTGGCCCGGCACGTTCGTCCTCAACCCGTTCACGCACCCCGAGCCGACCGGCCACGACTCCCTCGGCCTGATCGAGAACGGCTCCGCGGACATGCTCGCCTTCGGAGCGCTGTTCCTCGCCAACCCCGACCTGCCCCGCCGCCTCGCGTCCGGCGGCCCCTACAACGAGCCCGACCGCAGCACCTTCTACGGCGGCGACGAGCGCGGCTACACCGACTACCCGGCCCTGCCCGCCTGACCGGGGTCACCCGCGGCCGGCCGGGTCCGCCGTGTCCCGGCCGGCCCCGGGCGCGGCGCACGGGCGGGCCCGGCCACCCCACCGGGCCCGCCCGCCGGCGCCCCTCCGCTCCCGCCCCCGCGCCCCCACACCACCCGTGCCAGGAGGAACCCCCGTGAGCAGTAACCCCCTCTCCCCCGCACCGCGGCAGGACGCCCCGCTCGACGGCAAGGTCGTCGTCGTTCCCGGTGGCACCGGCAACGTCGGCGAAGGCCTCGTGCGCGCCTTCCTCGACGCCGGCGCCACCGTCGTCGTGCCCGGCCGCAGCCGGGAACGTCTGGAAAAGCTGGCCGAGTTGACCGGCCCCCGGCTGGGCGAGCGCCTCGTCCCGCTCCACGCGGGATACGGCACCTTCGCCGAGGCGACGGAGCTGGCGGACCGGATCGCCGCCGACCACGGGCGCGTCGACCACGTCGTGCCCTCCATCGGCGGATGGTGGAGGGGGAAGGCCCTGTGGCAGGTCAGCGAGGCCGACTGGCAGCGGCACTTCGTGGAGACCACCACGGCCCATCTCGCCGTGGCCCGTGCCTTCGTACCCGGGCTCGCCGCTGCCGGAAGCTACACCCTCATCACCGGGTTCGCCGCCCGCGAGCCCTACCCGCAGGCGGGTGTCATCAGCATGCACGCGGCAGCCGTGCTGATGATGCGTGAGGCGCTGAGCGCCGACCTGCGCGGACAGCACCGCGTGAACAACCTCCTGCTCGGACCGGTCCTCAGCCGCAGCCGCCCGAACGGCGACCCCTCGTGGCTCACCGCCGACCAGGTGGGCGAGGCCGCCGTGGCGGTGGCCCTCGCCCCCGCCGTCCAGGACGAGAGCATCCAGCTCGGCACCGTGCAGGACCTGCACAGGGAACTGGCCCGCATCCGCGCCTGAGGCCGCTCCGGGGACAGTGCGCGGACGGAAGCGCGCGGAGGGAGTGCGAGGAGATGGACGGGCCTCATGCGGCGGAGCCGTTGTCCGCGGACCCCGCCCTCACCAGCGCGTTCGAGGTGCTGGGCCAGAAGTGGAACGGGATCATCCTTCACACCCTGGCCCAGCGCCCCGCCCGCTTCGGCGAACTCCGCCGCGCGGTGCCCGGCATCAGCGACAGAGTCCTCAGCAGCCGGCTGCACGACCTCGTCACCAGAGGTCTCGTCACCCCCACCCGCCTCCCACCGGGCCCGGTCGCCTACACCCTCACCGCCGACGGACACGCGCTGACACCCGCCCTCGACCGGGTCGCGGGCTGGTGGAGAGGGCGGGCGGGGTGACGGGGCGTCAGGCTGACGAGAGAGGGTGACTGGATACCCGATACGCATTCTCGATCCGCACTGCCTCAGGAAATTGCGCAAGGAACTCGAAGGTGAGGGGCTCCTGTTGTGCTGTCAGGGGGACCGGCCGGACGTCACCTTGTCGGGAATGCAGGGCCAGAGGGAAGGCGGGCGATATTCCTTCACGTTCGAGGAGGAATCCGGCCGGATGAAAACGGAGACGGTCGATATCTTCGCGCCGGCCACGCGCGACGAGGTTGTCACCACGGCGGTGCGGCGCGCGGCGATATTCGCCTTCCACGGCATCGAAGACCGCGGCGACGAAGCCTGACGCTCTCTTCTCGGTGACGAGTGAATTACCGGCCTCGCGGTGCGGAAACGGGGCCTACGCTGGGGCGTTTCGATCAGCGGTGCCCGGTCTCCGTCCCGGTGGACGGAAATTCGGGCGTTGGCCGCCGCCCACCGGGAATTCAGGCCGCGCCGCGACGCTCTCGGCCCGGATAAACGGCCGTCGGACGACGAACCGGACCCCTGCGGACACCGCCCCGATCACCCGCTTTTACCCACCCATACCGCCCGGTCGGCGCATGTTCCCGTGCACGGTGGCACATTCAGGGGCGGCCGCAGCCGTGGTCTCACGGGCTGTCAGACTTTGGGTGCACGTTGAACCACTTCCGGATCGGATACGTGGTCACCGGTGACACATGTATGCCGTACGTTCCGGGGAGATTCATGACGCGCAGAGGGTCGCTCATCACCGCGATCGCCGTACTGACCGTCGCGTTGGCCTTCGTCGTCGTCCAACTGGTGCGCGGCCAGGGGGAGTCCGGGAAGGAGCAGGCCGGGACGGAAGCGGCCGCGCCGGGCAAGGACGCCGACACCGGGTCGCTGCGGGGCGTCGGGTGGTGGCCGCTGCACCGCTCCGGCACCGCGAAGGTGGGGGAGCGGGACGCCGTCGTCAGCGGGGGCACACAGTGGACCGACGGCCCCGAGGGCGGTGCCCTGCGGCTGGACGGCACCAGCGGGTACGCGGACACCGGGTCCCGGCTCGACACCGCGGGCAAGGACTACTCGGTCGCCGCACGGGTGCGGCTCACCTCCGAGGACATGAACGGCTTCCACACCGTCCTGTCCGAGGACGGCGACCGGTTCAGCACGTTCTTCCTCCAGTACGCCGGCCCGGACGAGAACTTCGCGTTCAGCTTCACCGGTGCCCGTACCGTCGCGGAGAAGGCCGGGAAGCCGCAGGCCGGCCGCTGGTACCACCTCACCGGCACGTACCGCCAGAAGGACCACCGGATGCGGATCTACGTGGACGGCCGGCTCGCCGGAAGCCGGGAGGCCGCCAGTGAGGTGAAGCCCGCCGGCGGTGTGGTGGTCGGACGCGGCAAGTTCGACGGGAAGCCGGTCGACCACTGGAAGGGCGACATCGCCGATGTGCACGTCTACGACCGGGAACTGACGGGCAACCAGGTCAGCGCGCTTTCCTCCCACGAACCGGACTGACCGCGGGCCTCGGCGCTCTCCCCACGGGGCGCCGGCCGGTGACACGACGGCGGTACCGGGCGGGTTCACCGCCGCCGGATGCCGGCGGGCACGCCGTACGCAGCGGACGACCGCTCGCGGCGGCGACCGCCGGCTCTCCCGCGGTGGCCGAACCGTCTCCCCACAGACGACCGGAGAGGAAAGGGCCTTGTCGGCCAGCGCTTCGACCGAAGACCGAATACCCCGCCCCCACACCGAGGAACTCCGGCCCCACACCGGGGAACTCCGCCCCGACGAGTTCCTCAGAGCCCTCTACCGGTTCCACGGCACCGCGTTGCTGCAGTTCGCCGCGCGGCGGCTGGAGGGCGACTGGCACCGTGCCGAGGACGCTCTGCAGGAGGTCGCGATCCGCGCCTGGCGCCACGCCGGGGAGTTCGACCCGACCGCGGACTCGGCGCGGCCGTGGCTGTTCACCGTGCTGCGCAACCTCGTCATCGACGGTCACCGGGCCCGTCAGGCCAGACCGCCGGAGGCCGGCGACCCGGAACTCGCCCACCTGCCGGTGTCCGACGGGGTGGACCACATGCTCACCTCCCACGTGCTCTTCGACGCCCTGCGGGACCTGCGGCCGCCGCAGCGCGAGGTCCTGCTGCACGTGTACTACCTGGGGCGCAGCGTCAACCAGACGGCCAAGGTCCTCGGGGTGCCGCCGGGCACGGTGAAGTCGCGGACCCACTACGCCGCCCGCGCCCTGCGGGAGGCGCTGTACAGCCGTGGGCTGTGCGCGGGCGGACAGGACCGCGACACCGGCTGAGGCTCAGGCGAAACGTCCCGCGTGCCGGGTGATCTCCAGGCCGAGCGGCCCGGTGTCGAGCGATCCGCCCGTACCGGCCCGCCAGCGCCACCCCGCGGGCGCGTCGCCGAGCACCAGGAGCGCGTCCCCGCGCCGCAGGCCGTCCAACGCGCCCTCCCGCCGCGGGAGTTGTGAGGAGTCCACGACGAACAGGTGCGGCGCCTCGCCCCGGACGGCGATCCGGCTGCTGCCCTCGATCAGCCGGAAGATCTGGGTGACCTCGGACGATCCGGACTCCGGCTCCCCCGCGCCCGCCGACGCCGCGCGGGCGAACGCCTCCTCCAGGCTGGCCGCGGTGTGCAGCCGCGAGGTCCGGGGCGCATCGGGGCCGAGGAGCCCGTCTCCGGCCAGGGACCCGATCAGGGTGACCTCGGCGAGAGCGCCCACCGGGCCGGCGAGCGCCTCGGTGACGACGGCCCGCGCCAGGCCGCGCACCTCCTCGTCCGGTCCCGCCACGGAGACCGGCCCCGCCGCCCGGGAGAGGTCGACCAGCACCCGGTCGGCGCCGTCCAGTCCCACCGTCACCGTCAGCGCGTAGGGGAGGGCCGGTTCGCCCTCCGGGCCGGGGCGGTGCAGGGCGTCGGGCGAGATCGTCCAGCGCTCGCCGTCCGCCTCGGCGGTCCAGGGTGCGGGGGCGGTCTCCTCCGCGCCGGCCAGCAGCAGTCCGAGCCGCTTCTCGGAGTAGACGACGGCGTACAGGTCGGGCAGCGACCGGCTGCTGCGCAGGCACTCGCCGGTCAGCCGGCGCAGGCCCGCGTTGACCACGTCCAGCGCCTCCCGCCCCACGACGGCGGCCGAGGCGGTGGCGGGCTTCGGCGGGCGGGGCCGCCGTTCGGTGACGACCAGCGCGGCCACCGCTCCGATCAGCGCCAGCCCCAGCACCACGGCCAGGACGTACCAGATCATCTTCTGACTCCTTGTCGGGGCGCCCCGGCGGCGGAGCCGGGACGGGCAAAAGCGGGGACGGGCGCCGCGGCGGAGTCGCGGCGCCGTGCACCCGAAGGCCACTACGGGGCGCGGCGGCGGACGGTTCACCGGCGCTCCGTGAGCCGTCCGTGAGCCGTGCGTCAGCCGCCCGAGAGCCATCCGGGAACCGTCCGTGAACCGTTCGCGGGCCCGCCCCGTAGGTCCCGTCAGTGGCACGGGAGCCGCCGAGCATGGCTCCCGCGGCCCCCGCATTCACGCCGGCTGGAGGACGTTTCGTGTCGTTGATGTTGACCGTGGTCGAGGGGGACGGTGACGCGTTCGACGTCCACCTCGACGCCGACCCCGACACGCCCGTGGGCGCCGTCGCGGAGGCGCTGGCCGGGGCGGGTGGCGTCCACCGGCCCCCGGAGGGCCTCGGCCTGTACGCCGGCGACCGGCTGCTGCCCGCGGATCTGCGGCTGCGGGACGCGCCGCTGCACCAGGCGGCCATCGTGGGCCTGGGCCGCCCGGCGGGCACCGCGTCGGCCGAACCGGCCGGGCTGGTGGAGGTCCGTGCGGTCGGCGGGAGCGGGGCGGGCGCGGTGCACCGGCTCGACCTCGGCGAGTACCGGATCGGACTGGCCCACGACGGGACCGCCCAGGTGCTGCGCGCCGTACCGGACCGCCCGTTCGCCGTCCTGACCGTGGGTCCCGCGGGCCGCTGCCGGGTGGCGCCCGACGCGGCCGCGCCGGACGGCGGCCCCGCGCAACTGGACCGCGTGGACCTCACCGGGCCCACCGCCTGGCCGCCCGGCGCCCAGCTCCTCGTCGGCGGCTGCCTGCTCGAACTCGCCCTCCCGCAGCGGCCGGACGCGGCCGTGCAGCCGTCGGAGGACGGCACCGGCCGGGACTACAACAGGCCGCCGCGGCTGCGGCCGGCCGAGAACGCCACCCGCTTCACCCTGCCCTCGCCGCCCGGCGCGCCCGCCGCCCGGCCGCTCCCGTGGATCACCGCGGCCGCCCCGCTGGTGATGGCGGGGGTCGGGGCGCTGGCCTTCGGCCGTATGCAGATGCTGTTCTTCGGGCTGCTCTCCCCGGTCGTGATCATCGGCAACTACCTGATGAGCCGGCGCAACGGACGCCAGTCGCACTCCGACGAGGTCGCCGCCTACGAGGAGAAGAAGGCACGCATCGAGGGCGACGCGGAGCAGGCCCTGACGGCCGAACGCACCGCCCGGCGCCGCGGCTTCCCGGACCCGGCCGAGGTCGTGCTGACCGCCGTCGGCCCCCGGCGCCGCCTCTGGGAACGCCGCACCTCGGACGCCGACTTCCTGGAACTGCGCATCGGCACCGCCGACCTGCCCTCCGACGTGGTGCTGACGGACCCGACCAAGGACGAACACCGCCGCCAGGACCCGTGGACCGCCTACGACGTCCCGGTGACCGTCCCGCTGCGGGAGCACGACGTGCTGGGCATCGCCGGCGAGGGCCCGGCCGCGCGCGCCGTGGCCCGGTGGGCCATCGCCCAGGCCGCCGTCCTGCACAGCCCCCGTGACCTCCAGATCCACCTGCTGACGACCGGCGGGCCGGGCCGCGACGGCTGGTCCTGGCTGCGCTGGCTGCCGCATGTGCGCAAGAGGTCCGGCGACACCCCGGCGAGCATCGGCTACGGCACCGAGACCTGCGCCCGGCGGGTCGCCGAACTGACCGCGCTGATCGCCGAGCGCGCCGGACGGGAGGACCGCCGGAGCCGGACCGCCGGGCCCGACGTGCTGGTCGTCCTCGACGGGGCCCGCCGGCTGCGTTCGCTGCCCGGCGTGACGCAGATCCTGCGCGACGGACCGTCCGTCGGCGTCCGCGCGGTCTGCCTGGACGCCGAGGAGCGGCTGCTGCCCGAGGAGTGCCACGCCGTCGTCACCGAGGAGCCCGGCGGAACCGTGCGGGTGGGACGCTCCGGGCGGGGCACCGTCGGGGGCATCCGGCCCGACGTGGTGTCCCTGGACTGGTGCCGCTCGCTGGCGCGGGCGATGGGGCCGCTGCGGGACCCGGGCGGGGACGAGGAGGAGGCCGCGGTGCTCCCCGGTTCCGCGCGGCTGCTCGACGTGCTCGCCCTCGACCCGCCGCGGGCCGACGGCATCCGGGCCCGCTGGACGGCCGGGGGCCGCTCGACCCGGGCGGCCGTCGGCGTCTCCCTGGACGGCCCGTTCTTCCTGGACCTCAAGCGCGACGGCCCGCACGGGCTGGTCGCCGGTACCACCGGCTCCGGCAAGTCCGAACTCCTCCAGACGCTGGTCGCCTCGCTCGCGGTGGCGAACCGTCCGGACGCGATGACCTTCGTCCTCGTCGACTACAAGGGCGGCTCCGCGTTCAAGGACTGTGTGGACCTGCCGCACACCGTCGGCATGGTCACCGACCTCGACGCCCACCTCGTCGAGCGGGCCCTGGTGTCCCTGACGGCGGAACTCACCCGGCGCGAGCACATCCTCGCCGCGGCCGGCGCCAAGGACATCGAGGACTACGTCGAGCTGCTGGAGCGCGACCCCGCGGGCCACACCCCGATGCCCCGGCTGCTCATCGTCATCGACGAGTTCGCCTCGATGGTGCGCGACCTGCCGGACTTCGTGAAGGGCCTGGTCAACATCGCGCAGCGGGGCCGCAGCCTCGGCATCCACCTGATCCTGGCGACCCAGCGCCCCAGCGGCGTCGTCTCCTCGGAGATCCGCGCCAACACCAACCTGCGGATCGCGCTCCGGGTGACGGACGCCGGCGAGAGCCAGGACGTCCTCAACTCCTCGGAGGCCGCCGGGATCTCGCAGAGCACACCCGGCCGCGCCTATGTGCGCTTCGGCCAGAACTCCCTCGTGCCGTTCCAGTCCGGACGGGTCGGCGGGCGGCGGCCCGGCGCCGCGGCGGTCTCGCTGCCCGCGCCCTGGGCGGTGGCGGTCGGCTGGGAACGGCTCGGCGAGCCGCTGCCGTCCCGGCCCCGCGCCGTGGCCGCCCCCGCCGAGGTGGAGACCGACCTCACCGGACTCGTCGCGGCGATCCGCGAAGCGGACCGGGAGATGGGCATCCCCGCGCAGCACAGCCCCTGGCTGCCGCCGCTGCCCGAGCAGCTGGTCACCGCCGACCTGCCGCCCGCCCCGCCCTCGGACTACGACCTCGCGCCGGTCGCGTACGGCGTGGTGGACCTGCCCGCACAGCAGGCCCGGCTCCCCCTGGTGATCGACCCCGCGACGCTGGGGCACCTGCACATCATCGGCTCGCCCCGGCAGGGCAGGTCGCAGACCCTGCGCACCATCGCCGGGAACCTGGCGCGGGTCCACTCCCCGGCGCAGCTGCACCTGTACGGCATCGACTGCGGCAACGGCGCGCTGCTGGCCATGGAGGGGCTGCCGCACTGCGGCGCCGTCACCCAGCGCACCCAGCCCGACCGGGTGGCCCGGCTGCTCGCCCGGCTGACCGCGGAGCTGACCCGGCGGCAGGAGATGCTCGCCGCCCGCGGCAGCGCCGACCTGACGGAGTTGCGCCGTGCCCTGCCGGAGGACGAACGGCCGCCGCACCTCGTGCTGTTCCTCGACCGGTGGGAGGTCTTCGACAAGCAGCTCGGCGAGTACGACGCCGGGAACCTGCTGAACTCCGTGCTGACCCTGCTCCGGGACGGCGCGAGCGCCGGCATCCACCTGGTGATGACCGGCGACCGGGCGCTGTTCTCCAGCCGGGTCAACAGCTCCACCGAGGACAAGCTCGTGCTGAAGCTGAACGAGAAGTCCGAGTACGGGATGATCGGCATCACCCAGCGGAACGTGCCCGACGAGATCCCGCCGGGCCGCGCCTTCCGCGCCGCCGACAAGGCCGAGGTGCAGATCGCGCTCCTCACCGGGAACCCGGAGGGCCAGGCGCAGGCCGCGGCGCTCCAGGAGATCGCCGAGGAGTGCCGGCAGCGGGCGGCTCATCTGCCCGCCGCCACCCGGCCGTTCCGCGTCGACACCCTGCCGGACCGGCTCACCTTCGAGGAGGCCGCCCGGTTCGTCCCGGCCAGGCGCTCCGCGCGCTGGGCGCTGGCCGGCGTCGGCGGCGACGAACTCACCGCCGTCGGACCGGACTTCACCGTCACCCCGACGTTCCTGGTCGCCGGTCCCGCCCGCTCGGGGCGCAGCACCGTCCTGTCGACGCTGGCGCTTGCCCTGCTCTCGGCCGGCACCCCGGTCGTGGTCGGGGCCCCCGCCCGCTCGCCGCTGCGGAACCTCGCCGGACGGCCCGGCGTGCTCGCGGTGTTCGACGGCTCCGACCTCGACCCCACGGCCCTGGAGACGGCCCTGGCCGCCGCGCCGGACGGGGCCGTGGTGCTCCTCGACGACGCCGACCTGCTGCTGAAGACGAAGGCCGAGCCGGTCCTCACCCAGATCGCCAAGTCCGGGGCCGAGACCGGCCGCGGCCTGGTGATCGCCGGGCAGACCGACCGGCTCTCCTCCGGCTTCTCCGGCTGGCACACCGAGGCCCGCCGCAACCGGTGCGGCCTGCTGCTGAAGCCGCAGAACATGAGCGACGGCGAGCTGGTCGGCGTCAAGGTGCCCCGCAGCCGCCTGGGCGCCACCCGCCCGGGGCGGGCGATCCTGCACCTGGGCGACGGGGTGCTGCGCACGGTCCAGGTCCCGGAGACGGTACTCCCGGCAACCGAGGACTGATCCCCACGGGTTGCGCGACAGAGGGCTCCTGCCGACGGGTTCGGCGGGAGCCCTCTGTGGTGTGCGGACGGCGTTCGCTACTGCGCGATGCGCCGGCGTTGAACGTCGTCCCCGTTCAGATCCTCCGCGTCGAGCAGGAAATGCCCGGTCCCCTCGGACCACCATTCGTCGCCGATGGCGACAATGACGTGGGAGGCATCGATAAATCACGGGAGTCACCCGTGAATCCAGGAATCCTGCTCGGCCCTCAAATCCTCCGGTGTCACCTCGGATTCGATAAGGTTCGCGGCATGAGAATCGGCGTCGCCCGAGTCACTTCGTGTTGCGTACTTGCCAGCCTTCTCCGTACATGTGGGCGCCCTGCTTGTCGTACACCGTGGCGTAGCACGAGAGGTACTCGGGAATCAGCGACGAATAGTTCCGATCGATGTCGGCGGCAACCTGGCCAGTGGCCCCCAGGTCCGCCCCGGTGACCTTCCCGTAGTGCGCGATGACCTCGTACTCCACCGTGTTTCCTGCTGCCACTTCTCTCTTTACAGTCCGTTCGATGGAGTTGAGGTGGTTCAGGTTTCCTGTCTTCGTCAACGGGGTCAAATTGCTCAGGGTGTGGCCCGGCCCGCCGAGATGCTCGTTCAGCAGATGTCCTTGCACCATCTGCTTCTGGAACCATAGCGCTGTGGGCCCCTTTCCGGTCGGCCACCAGGTGGGCTTGACCGTCGGGGACTTTCCGGTCAAGTTGGAGTTGGGCCCCAGCTTGACCTTCATGGAGCTGCCGGCGCCGTTGGTCAGAGGGCCGTACGTCGCAGTGCAGGGCGCGAGGCCGAGGGGGTCGGTCCACGCCAGGGGATTCTTGACGTAGGTGTGGTGGTTGAGGGCGGGTTTGAGGCCGAGCGGGTCCGGCGTCGTGTAGCGGGCGGTCTCGGGGTCGTAGTGCCGGAAGTAGTTGTAGTGCAGGCCCGTTTCGGGGTCCTCGTACTGCCCCGGGAAACGCAGCGGTGTGTGAGCGATCGCGTTCCGATTGCGTGTGGTGACGCCCCACAGCGTGGCACGGGAGCGCCAGGCGATGGTGCCCTGCTCATCGACCAGTTCGGTGGGGGTGCCGACGAGGTCGGTGACGATGGCGAAGAAGCGGGAGTCGAACTCGTCCTGGCGTCCCGGCTTGCGCTCCAGCTGCGTGAGGGGGCGGTGGCCGTCGTGGTCCCAGGTGAGGATGACGCCGGTGGTGCCGTCCGTCTGCTCGGCGAGGCGCGTTTCGTCCCAGGTGAAGCGCACCGCTTCGGCCGCAGTGACGCCGTCCTCCGCCATGCGGTACTTGGCGGTGCGGCGGCCCATCGGGTCGTAGGTGTAGTGCCACCGGGTGCCGTCGGGGGTGACGCAGGCGACGAGGTGGTCCTCGGCGTCCCACTCGTAGCGCCAGGTGTCGGGCTTCTTCGACAGGCGGCGCTTCTGCCGCAGCACCATGCGGCCCGCGTCGTCGTATTCGTACCGGACCGTGCCGGCGGAGAGCAGACGGGTGTCGGTGTAGGTCCGGGAGCCTCGGGCCTCGGTGCGCGGCGCCTTGTCGGGCCAGTTGGCCACGGTCTGGTTGCCTGCCTGGTCGTAGGCGTAGGACTCGGTCCAGCCTTCGGCGGTGACCGTCAACGGGCGTCCCACCCGGTCCAGTTCCATCTCCTTGCTCGTCCCCGTCACCTCGTCGGTGATGGCGGAGACGTAGTTGTCCGCCCGGTACGCGTAGGTGCCGGCCCGAACGACCCCGCCCGGGGTGGTAAGCCCCTGTGCGACGGGGCGACCAGCCATGTCCCAGGTTGTGGTCATGGCGACCTGCGAGGCGGTCGTGCCCAGTGCGCGGACGAGTTCATGGCCGAGGAGGTCGTGAGCGAACTCCATCCGGTGGCCGTCGGAGGTCAGGGAGGTACGGTTGCCTGCCTGGTCGTAGGCGAGTTCGGTGTACGCGCCGGTGGGCGTGGTGCGGGAGGTGCGACGCCCCATGAAGTCGTAGGTGTAGCGGGTGGTGCGTCCGTCGACGGTTTCCGACAGCAGGTTCCCCGTGATGTCCCGCTCGAAAGTGAGCGTGGAGGTGGGGGACACCGCGCGGAGGAGCGCGCCTGCGGCGTCATAGGTGTAGTCGGTCCGCACCCCGGCCGCGTCCTTGGACGTCAGCTGACCGAGTTCGTTGTACGTGTAGCCGATCTCCTCGCCGAGCGGTGTCGTGCGGGAGGTGATCCGGCCCAGCGCGTCATGGGCGTATCGGATTTCGCGGTTGTCGAAGTCGACCTCCTTGATGAGACGGCCGACGCGGTCGTAGGTGTAATCCCAGTTCAGGCCCTGCGGGTTGGTGACTCGGGTGGGGCGGAGCTCGGCGTCGTAGACGAAGGTGGACCGGGCGCCGTCGGGGTCGGTACGCGCTGCGAGCCGGTCGAAATGCGTGTACTCGAAACGGGTGGTGGCGCCTGCGGGGTTGGTGTGCGTGAGGCAGTTGCCCTCGCCGTCCCAGGTGAGGCGTTCGGTGCGGCCATCGATTGCTGTGCGCTCCGCTACGCGGCCTTCGACGGTCCATACCGTGCGGGTGATCGCACCCAGTGGGTCGGTGAGGACGGTGGGGCGGCCGAACGAGTCGCGTTCGAGCAGGGCGGTTCCGCCGGAGGCATCCGTGATGGAGAGGGGCAGACCGGCGGCGTCGTTGTCATACGTGGCTGCTGCGCCCGAGGCGTCAGTCGCGGTCGCGATGGCACCTGCGCGGTCGTGGGTGAACCTGAGGGTGCCCCCGTCCGGCCCGGTCATGGCAGTGGGATTGCCCCGCTCGTCGTACGCACAGTGCCAGGTCGTCCCGTCGTGACCGGTCGAGGAGAGCGGGAGGTTCAGCTCGTTGTACGTCGCCGTGGACCGGCTGCCGTCCGGGAGTTCGATGACGGTGGGGTTGTGGGCCCGGTCGTACGCGAAGCGGGTGGTGTGGCCGAGGGCATCGGTGCGGGCGAGGAGGGCGTCGTAGCGGTCCCACTCGGAGGTGGTGGTGTGGCCCAGCGGGTCCGTCTCACCGACGACCTGGTAGAGGTCGTTGAGCTGGTAGACGGTGGTGGCGCCGCAGGCGTCGGTGTAGTGGGTGCGGTGCTCGACCGTGTCGTAGGACCACTGCGAGGAGAGGTAGCCGTCGGGGCCGACGGTCTCGGTGACGCGGTTCTCGTCGTCGTAGACGTAGCGGTACGTGGAGGCGTTCCGGTCCGTCCAGGAGGTGATGCGGGACTGCTCGTCGTAGCCGAAGAGCAGGGGCCGGCCGGAGGAGTTGACGACGTGGGTGAGGTTGCCGTCCGCGTCGTGCTCGTAGGACATGACCTCGACGGGGCCGTCGGGTGTGGCGACCGAGAGGCCGGTGACCAGGCCGGCGATGCAGCGGACGTCGACGCGGTAGCCGCCGGAGTGCAGCAGCGTGGTCGGGGTGCCGTCTTCCAGGCGCTCGACGGTGACCTCGTTGCCGTTGCGGTCGTGCCAACCGCTCAGCCAGTACAGGCCGTTCTCGTCGTCGGGGTGGTCCGCGAAGGTCCGCACGAGACCCGTGTGCGGGTCGGCGACGCGATAGGTGGCTCGGTCCTCGGTGCCGGTTCCCGCACGGGCCAGCGGGAGACGCGGACCTTCCTCGGGCAGCACCCCCTCGCGCTCGCCCGATTCGGCACCGGGAAGCCCCGTGTAGAACAGAATCGACCCGTCCTCACGGGTCCATGACACCCGCCCCCGCTCGTTGACCTCCAGGCGCTCGTCGAGGGCGGAGGCCCAGGAGGGGCCGAAGAACTGGCCGTAGCGGTAGGACGACAGATACGTACGGGAGACCGCGAGCGGCAGGATGCCGGGCAGCGCCAGATCGGTCTGCTGCAACAGCATTTCGCCGCTGGCCACATCGACCGGGTCGGTCGCGCACGTGCGCTTGTCGACGCCGCGGCCGGTGAGACGGGAGTCCGGCGATTTGACGGAGTTGGGCTTGACGTTCTTGAGGGCCGAGCCGATCCCCTTGACGCCCTTGAGGAGCGCGCCGCCGCCCGCGACCAGGCCGACGACGTCGAGGACGATTTCGCCGATGTTCCAGTCGCCGGTCTCGGCCATGATCGACATGTTGATGCCCAGTGATGCCGCGCCGGCGACGAAGGCCCCGATGGTGAGCGCGATCCCGAGTCCTTGCAGGCCGGGTACCAGCATTGCCAGCACGCCGAGCACGGCGCTGATGATGGCGAGGGCCTTGCTGAAGGCCTTTTTGATCTTGTCCCAGAGGCTGTAGCCGTCGACGGATTCGTCGCGGGCGTCGTCCAGTTTCCCGGCGGCGACGGCGGCGTCTTCCTCGCGGATCTGGCGGGCGTCCTCGGCGAGCATGCGGGCGGCGTCGAGGTCGGCCTGGGCGTCGTCGGCCTGTGCCTGGGCGCTGGACTGTTTGCTGTGGGCCTCGTCGAGGGCGCGGCGGGTGCTGGCGCGGGCTTCCTTGTCGTCCGGCGGGTGCTTCTGGCCGTCGAGGTGGCTGATGTCGGCGCCGGCCGCCTTGACCACGTCGGTGGCGGACTCAAGGCGGTCCTTTGCCTCGCGTCCCTTCTCCAAGGCGTTGTCGGCGTTGCGCTGCTGATCACGTAGCGAGTGGACGTAGGTGTCGAGCGCGCCGGCGGCCTGGTCGTAGGAGCTGTGCAGCTTGCGCACCTGGTTGGCCAGGTCGCCCAGCTTGTCCCGGAGTTTGTCCATCGTCTTGCCCTCGCCGACCTGGTTGTTCTCCAGGCCGGAGACGAGGGGCAGGGCGTCGCCCGCATTGTCGGCGACGGAGCGGTACTGGCGGGCCAGATCGCCGAGCATGTCCGCATCGCCGGGGGTCGGGTCGTCCGAGAACCCGAAGACGTCTTCCCAATCGGACACCGCTGGACGCGCCATGGTCGCGACCTCACTTTCCCTGTGCTGCGTCGGTCGTGTCGGCTGCGTCGCTCGTGTCGGCCTGGCCGTCGAAGCGGAGCGACTCGGCGATCGCGTCGAAGACCTCGTAGAACTGCTCCGCCAGATCCACGTTGGGAGTGGAGCTGGCGATCACCAGGTAGTCGTGGGTGTGGGGCACCGGGACGAGGGTGTGCCGCACCGCGGTGGGAACCCGCTTCCCCTGGTAGTCCACGTCCTCGACGCGGGAGATCCGCCCGGCCGCCCCGGCATGCGGCAGTTCCACCAACTCCACCTCGCCGGGCGGCAGTCCGGTGCCTTCCGCCTCGGTGCCGAGCTGCACGCCGGCGGCCATGACGAGGTCCGCCAGATCCTCCGACTCCCCCTCGGGAACGGTGATCCGCAGCACCACCGTCGTGGCGCTGAGCACCAGCGGCCCGCTGCCCGCGCGGAGAATCCTGATCATTCCCGAGGCTCGCAGCGCACCCTGCGCATGCGCCTCGCGGGCGATGCGCCGGGTGTCGCGGATCAGCCCGTCCACCCGCTCGCGGGTGAGCTGGGGGGACTTCTCCACCTGTGCCTCGATGCGACGGCGGATCGACGCGTCCCGCGTGCTCGGGTCGAGGTCGAGATGCCACCACGCATCGGGGAACCTCAGACTGTATTCCGCGGGCGCGGCCGCCTCCGGCTGCTCCGTGGTCGGTTCCGACATGGCGCTGTTCCCTTCGGCGCGACGTTCTTCCGTCACGCGTCCTGCTGGTCGCTGTCCAGCGACTTGATGGTCTCGTCGTCCGTCTGCGTGAAGTTCTCGACGATCGTGTCCGTGTTGTCGGCGAACGTCTTCACGTTGTCGTGAACCCGCTCGTGACCCGCCACCCACGCCTTGTCGAACGCGTCGAGGGCGTCCGCGAGCGTGCTGTCGCCGGCCATGCTCTTGAAGTCCCCCGAGCCGCCGGCGGCGTGGTAGAGCGTCGCGGAGTTCCCGATCAGATCCCCGATGTTCTGGAGCTCCTTGACGGTGTCCTTGAGGTCCTGCACGGGAACGCTGATGCGCCCCATCGGTGCCTCCTCTCCTGCTCCGGCCGTCCGGGCCCGCCCTCACCGGGAGGACGGGGCCGGACGGTGCGGGGCACGTCAGCCGATGGAGCCGGACGTCTGGTCGTCGGTGTCGACGAAGGCGTCGGCGACCTGCTTGATGAACTCGCTGACGCCCTGCAGGCCCTCGATCGCCTTCTCGGTGCCGTTCTTGTACTCCTCCCAGTACGGGCGGAACTTGGTCTCCGAGCCGGGGGTGGCGTAGGCCGCCTCGACCATCTCGTCCATCTTGGTGTTGGCCTCGTGCAGGCTCTGCTGCATCAGTTCCTTCTGGTTCTGCAGCCAGGTCGCCGCCTCCCGCATCTCGTCCGGGCTGATCTGGATGTTGCCGCCGGCCATGCCGATTCCTTCCCTCGCTGCGTAACGCCGCGGCCAACTGGGCCGCACACACGGGGCTGTACGGGGCACCCGCCGAGGCGGTTCACGCCTGTTGCGGAACGGTGACGAAAGCCGCGGGCCAACGCGCTGACCAGCGCACCTCCCCGCCGAACGGCCCTGCGGCGCGCCGTCCCCCGTGATCCGGACAAGGCCCGGTTCTCCGGCCCCGGGCCCCAACCGGGAAGCGGGCGACGGGAGTCGAACCCGCGCGCCGAACCCGGGAGCCAACGGGGCGTGTGACGCAGCACACGCAACCCACCGGCGGTCCGGCGTGGTCGCTGAGGCATGCTGCACTCAACTTCCCTCCCCGCCACCGCCGGTGTGCCGGTGCCGGACACCGTCGACCTGACGGTGGTGGTGCCCGCGTACAACGAGGAGCACCGGCTGCCCCGGACCCTCGATGCGATCTGCCGCTATCTGCGGTCCTCGCCCGGCCGGCACGCCGGCTGGGAGCTGATCGTCGTCGACGACGGGTCCACGGACGCCACCGCGGCCGCGGTCCGCGAGGCGGCGGCGGCCGAGCCGAGGATTCGGCTGCTGGGGGCGCCGCCGGACCCCGGACGGCCCGCCTCGCCCGCGCGCAACCACGGCAAGGGCCACGCGGTGCGCCTGGGGGTGCTCGCCTCACGGGGCGGCCGGGTGCTGGTGACCGACGCCGATCTGGCCACCCCCATCGAGGAGCTGGCCCTGCTGCATGACCGGCTCGACGCGGGATACGGCGCCGCGATCGGGTCCCGCGCGCGGGAGGGCGCCCGCGTCGAGGTGTGCCAGCATCCGCTGCGGAAGCTGCTCGGCCGGGTGGGGAACCGGGTGATACGGGCGGTGGCGGTGCCCGGAGTCCGTGACACGCAGTGCGGCTTCAAGCTCTTCGACGGCGACCGGGCACGCGCGGTCTTCGGGCGCTCGCGGGTCGACGGCTGGGGCATCGACGTCGAGATCCTGCGGATGTTCCACGAGGCGAGGTGGCCGGTGGCCGAGGTGCCGGTGCGCTGGGCGCACCAGGCGGGGTCCAAGGTGCGCGCGCTGGACTACGCCGGAGTGCTCCTGGAACTGGTGCGGCTGCGGGCGCGCGGCGCCCTGCGGAGGGTGCGGCCCGCCGACCGGCTGGTGGTGCTCGGCTATCTGCTGCTGTCCGGGTGGCTCTTCAAGGGGCTGTGGACCGGCCTCGACCGGAGCTACCTGGCTGACAGCGGGCAGGACCAGAACCAGTGGGAGTGGTTCTTCGCCGTCACCGCGCACCATGTCTTCGAGCTGCACGACCCGTTCTTCACCACCCTGCAGAACCATCCGCTGGGCGTGAACCTGATGGCGAACACCGCCATGCTCGGGCTGTCCGTCCCGCTGGCGCCCGTCACCGCCGTCTTCGGACCGGCCATGACCTGGGCGCTGGTGCTGACCGGCGGCCTGGCCGCCACCGCGGCCGCCTGGTACTGGCTGCTCCTCAAGCGCTTCGTACGGTCGCGCCGGGCGGCCGCGCTCGGCGGGGCCCTGTGCGCCTTCGCACCGCCGATGATCTCGCACGCCAACGCGCACCCCAACTTCGCCGTGCTGTTCATGATGCCGCTGATCACCGACCGGCTGCTGCGGCTGTGCGAGGCGCGCGGCGAGGACGGCGGCGGCCAGGAGGGCGGCGGCCAGGACGGTGGCGGCCGGGGCGACGGCGGCGGAGCAGCTCGCCGCCGTACCGTCCGGGACGGTGTGGTCCTCGGCCTCCTCCTGACGTACCAGGTCTTCCTCGGGGAGGAGGCGCTGCTGCTGGCAGCCGTCGGCCTGCTGCTCTTCGCGGTGGGCTACGCGGCCGGCCGCCCCCGCGTCGTCCGGACGGTCTGGCGCCCCCTGGCCCGCGGCCTGGCCGTCGCCGCGGGTGTCGCCTCGCTGCTGCTCGCCTACCCGCTCGGCCGGCAGTTCTTCGGCGCCCAGAGCTACACCGGTGTGCTGCACGGCTCGACGGGCAACTCCCCGCGTGCGCTGGTCGAGTTCGCGGGCCGCTCGCTGGCGGGGGACCCGGCCACGGCCGACGCCCTCGCCCTCAACCGCACCGAGCAGAACGCCTTCTTCGGCTGGCCACTCGCCGTGCTGACCGTCGTCGTGGTGGTGTGGCTGTGGCGCCGGCCCCGGGTCCGCGGGCTGGCGGCCGCCGCCTCCGGGGCGCTGCTGCTGTCCCTGGGCCGCACCATTCCGGTGCCGGGCACGGACATCACCCTGCCGGGGCCATGGCTGCTGCTCCACGACCTCCCGCTCTTCGAGTCGGTCATCGAATCGCGGATGGCGATGGCGGCGGTGCCCGCGCTCGGCATCCTCCTGGCCCTGGCCTGCGACCGCTGGGAAACCCAGGCCCGGCCCGCCGGTTCCACCGGGCGCGTCGCCGCCGACGACCGGGCGCTGCGGGCCGTGGGGTGGGCGGCCGTCGCCGCCGCACTCCTCCCGATCGTGCCCACACCGCTGTCCACCGCCGACCGGCCCGCCGTCCCCGCCTTCCTCGCCGACGGCACCTGGCGCGCGTTCGTACCGGAGGGCCGCACGCTCGTCCCCGTGCCGGTGCCCGAGCCCGGCCGCACGGAGGCCCTGCACTGGCAGACCACCGCCGGCCTCGGCTTCCCGCTGCCCGGCGGCTACTTCAACGGACCGTACGGGCCGGAGCGGACCGGCATCTACGGCCCGGTGCCCCGCCCCACCTCCGCCCTCCTCAAGGAGGTCAGCCGCACCGGCCGGGTCCCGGACATCGGCCCGGCGCAGCGCCGGGCGGCCCGCGAGGACCTGCGCTTCTGGCGGGCCGGAGCGGTCGTGCTCGCTCCGCAACCGGGAGACCAGGCGCTACGTCTCACTGTGCAGCGGCTGATGGGGGCGCCGGGACGGTGGACCGGCGGCGTCTGGGTGTGGCAGGTCCACGGGGACACCGGCGCGGGATCGGAAGCGGCCTGAACGCGAGAGTGTGAGCGGCACAACATGACCGAGACCGGCTCCAGGGACCGCACGGAGGCCGAGCAGGCGTACACGGAGTACGTCTCCGCCAGGCTGCCCACGCTCCGCCGCATCGCCCACCTGCTCTGCAAGGACCCCCACCGCGCCGACGACGTCGTGCAGACCGCCCTCACCAGGCTGTACGTCCACTGGCGGCGCGCCCGCGCGGCCGACGACCTGGACCGCTATGTGCACACCATGCTCGTCCGGTGCTTCCTCAACGAACAGCGGCTCGCATGGGCGCGCGTGCGCCTGTCGGGATGCCCACACGAAACCCCGGGGCTGCCGCCCGCCGCGGGCGTGCCGGACATCGAGACGCGCACCGTCGTCCACACGGCGCTCTCGCGCGTCCCGGCCCGGCAGCGCGCCGTGCTCGTGCTGCGCTACCTGTGCGATCTGCCCGTGGCGGAGGTGGCCGGCATCCTGGGCTGTTCGGAGGGAAACGTGAAGAGCCAGTCCGCCCGCGGCCTCACCCGGCTGCGTGCCCAACTCGGCGGTCAACTCCCCGTGTCCGCGGCGTCCATGAGGGAGGCGTAGCGGCCGTGCACGACGACGAACTGGAACAGGAAGCAGCCCAGCTCCTCGCCCCCCTGCGCACCCTCGAACCGGCTCCCGGACGACCGGGACCGGACATGGCCCGCGCCATACGACAGGGACGCCGACGGACCCGCGTCCGCCGCACGGCACTCCCAACGGCCGCAGCAGCCCTGGGCGCAGCAGTCGCCCTGACCCTCTTCCTGACCATCCAAGCCCTGCCCACCCCCCACCCCACACCACCCGCCAACCACCCACCCACCCCCAACCCGGCCCCGTCAGCCGTCCGGCCCCCACCCCCGAACGCCACGGAACCACCACCACAGGCCCCCAGCCCATCCCCGGGCCCCACCGACACACCGACCGCCACACCGACGGCCACGTCAACCGATACACCCACAGCCCCCACCCAAACCCCCTTGGGTGCGGGGTCTCCCATGGGGTGGAGGTCTCCCTCGGGCACACCGACGCCGCCCTCAGGCGCACCGGCATCAGGCTCACCGACGTCAGGCACCGCGCCCTCCGAACACCCGGCCCGGAGGGCGCGGGCCTGGTGACGCGTCACCTGAACCGGCCCCCACAACAATCAAGGCCCAGGCCAGGGACCTGGGCCTCAACTACGGACCGGGCAAAGCGAATCGAACCCACGCACCGAACCTGGGAATCAACGGAACCCGGCACGACCATCCTGACGCCGCCCGGCGCAGTCAGGAGTCAGGAGTCAGGAGTCAGGAGTCAGGAGCCAGGAGTCAGCTGGGCTGGTCTCCGGTGTAGCGGTAGATCCCCCCATCGGAGTTGACGTGCCAGACGGTCCCGTCGGCGGCCACGCCGATGTCCACTGCCTTGCCGGGGATGCCGACCCAGGGGTTGGCGTCGTGTCCGGCCCGAACGCCCTCAGGGTGGCGTCGACAAGCGAGTCGGCGTATGCGGCGGTCAGCGGACCGCTGCGGTGCAGCCAGCGCTGGAAGAGGGGGGCGTAGAGCACCAGGCCGTGTTCGCCGGAGTGGAGCGTGCGGCAGCCGCGTTCGGCGGGCTGGACGTCGTCGTCAACAACGCCGGCGGAATGCTCTACGGCATGGTGGAGGAAGCCACGGAGGAGCAGATCCGGGCGCATCTGGAGCTGAACTTCTTCGGCGCCGTGTGGGTGGCCCAGGCGGTCCTTCCCCACCTGCGCGCCCAAGGCGGGGGACGGCTCCTCCAGGTCACCTCGATGGGCAGCGGCCGCGGCATGGCCACCGTCGGCTTCTACGGCGCAGGCAAGGCCGCGCTGGACTCGGTCAGTGAGGCACTGGCGATGGAGGTCGAGGGGTTCGGCATCACGGTCACCATCGTGCAGATGGGCGGCTACAACACCGGCCTGTTCACCGCCGGCACCACGACCACCGAACCTCTGGCGCGGTATCACCCCCTGCGCACCGAGATGGAGGCGAGGTGGGGCGACGCCGTCCCCCCCGGAGCCGCACACCGCCGCCCCGGCCATCATGGAACTGGCCACCCTGCCGGACCCACCCCGACGGCTGATCGTCGGCAGCCAGTCCTTCGACCACGTCCTGCAGATGAACCAGTCCCAAACAGCCCTGTACCGCACCTGGGAACACCTCAGCCGCACCGCCCCGGGCTGACCGACGCCGCGCCACGGCGTGACGGCGCGCGTGCGCAGGAGGCGAGCCGATCAGCTTCCGCAGGCGCAGGCCGCGGCGGGGGCCTCCTCGGTCGGTCGGCCGGCGCAGCAGGCGTCGCCGGTCGTGGCCGCGTCGGGGTCGGCGCTCTTGCCGAGCGTGTCGGTGTCGGCCTTGACGACGTAGACCTCCCACGGTTCCCGGCCGGGGCCGTGCACCCAGACCTTGTCCTGGAGGGCGTAGCAGCACGAGGTGTCGTTCTCCTCGAACGTGGCGAGGCCCGCGTTCTTGAGCCGGTCGGCTGCGGCCGCGACGTGGTCAGTCGACTCGACCTCCACGCCGAGGTGGTCGAGGCGGGTCTCCTGTCCCGGCTCCCCCTCGATCAGTACGAGTTTGAGCGGCGGCTCGGCGATGGCGAAGTTGGCGTAGCCCTCGCGTCGCTTGGCCGGCTCGGTGCCGAACAGCTTCGAGTAGAAGGAGATCGACGCTTCGAGGTCGCTGACGCGCAGGGCGAGCTGTGCACGTGACATGGCCAGACTCCGATCGGCTTGCATTGATGCCTATCGATTCAAGGTTGCCTCCTGATTCGAGAAGCGTCAACATAGAGGAATGTCGAATCAAGAGCTTGAGATCCTCGGGCAGAGCGACCAGGACGATGCCTGCTGCCCCGGCCTCCTGTCGGCACCGCTCGACGAGGACCAGGCCACAGAACTGGCGAAGGTGTTCAAGGCGCTGGGCGACCCGGTGCGACTCCGCCTGCTGTCGATGATCGCCTCGCGCGCCGGGGGCGAGGTCTGCGTCTGCGATCTGACCCCGGCGTTCGACCTGTCGCAGCCGACGATCTCCCATCACCTCAAGCTGCTTCGGCAAGCCGGCCTCATCGACTGCGAGCGGCGCGGCACATGGGTCTACTACTGGCTGCTGCCCGAGATGACGGACCGCCTCGCGGGCATCCTGGCCCGCCCCGCCGGACAGCCGCTGCCCGCTCCCGCCGAGGCCGCCGGGGTCACCGCGTGAGCGCCGCGCCCGAGAAGGCGGTCGCGGGCCGCCTGTCGTTCCTCGACCGCTACCTCGCCGTGTGGATTCTCACCGCGATGGCCCTCGGTCTCGGCCTCGGCCGCGTCGTCCCCGGCCTCGGGACCGCGCTCGCCGAGGTCACCATCACCGGGGTGTCCCTCCCCATCGCGCTCGGCCTGCTCGTGATGATGTACCCGGTCCTCGCCAAGGTCCGCTACGACCGGCTCGGCACCGTCACCCGTGACCGCCGACTGCTGCTGCCCTCCCTGCTGCTGAACTGGATCGCCGGGCCGGCGCTCATGTTCGCGCTGGCGTGGCTGCTCCTTCCCGACCTGCCCGAGTACCGCACGGGCCTGATCGTCGTCGGCTTGGCCCGCTGTATCGCCATGGTCGTCATCTGGAACGACCTCGCGTGCGGCGACCGCGAGGCCGCCGCCGTCCTGGTGGCGCTGAACTCCGTCTTCCAGGTCATCGCGTTCGCGGCCCTCGGCTGGTTCTACCTCTCCGTGCTGCCCGGGTGGCTGGGCCTGGAACAGTCCGGCCTCGACGTCTCCGTGTGGGAGATCGCCCGCAGTGTGCTGATCTTCCTCGGCATCCCGCTGGCCGCCGGCTACCTCACCCGCAGGATCGGAGAAAGGGCCAGGGGGCGCGCCTGGTACGAGTCCGAACTGATCCCGCGCCTCGGCCCGTTCGCCCTGTACGGCCTGCTCTTCACGATCGTCGTTCTCTTCGCGCTGCAAGGCGACGCGATCACCTCGCAACCGCTCGACGTAGCCCGCATCGCGCTGCCGCTGCTCATCTACTTCACCCTGATGTGGGCGGGCTCCATGGCACTCGGACGTTCCGTCGGGCTCACCTACTCCCGTGCGACGACGCTCGCTTTCACGGCCGCCGGCAACAACTTCGAGCTGGCCATCGCGGTGGCCATCGCCACGTTCGGCGCCACCTCCGGCCAGGCCCTCGCGGGCGTGGTCGGCCCGCTCATCGAGGTACCGGTGCTGATCGGCCTCGTCCATGTCGCGCTGTACGCCCGCCGCTTCTTCACCACCCCCGCACCCCTCACCGAGGAGGCCCCCGCCCATGTCTGACGCCTCCCCGCCCTCCGTGCTCTTCGTCTGCGTCCACAACGCGGGCCGCTCGCAGATGGCCGCCGCGTTCCTCACACACCTCGGGGGCGACCGCGTCCAGGTACGGTCCGCCGGCTCCGCCCCCGCCGACGCCGTGAACCCGTCCGTCGTGGCAGCGATGGCCGAGGTGGGCATCGACGTCTCGGCCGAGGTGCCCAAGGTGCTCACCGTCGAGGCCGTGCAGGCGTCCGACGTCGTCATCACGATGGGCTGCGGCGACACCTGCCCCGTCCTCCCCGGAAAGCGGTACCTCGACTGGCAGTTGGCCGACCCCGCCGGACAGGGCGTCGAGGCCGTGCGCCCCCTCCGTGACGACATCGAACAGCGGATTCGCGGACTGCTCGACGAGATCGCCCCTGAGGGACAGGCATGAGCAGGCCGCCAGGCCGCCGACGCCGGAGCGTCTACGACTCACGCTCTACTCGCCACTCAGCAGGGGCTTGGCGACCCCGCGGACAGGCGCGGTGCGGGACGCCGGCGACAGGTCCCGCGGACACCGCAGCTCCGGCGACCGCGCTGCGCAGGCTCGGCGAACCACACACCTGCATGGCGAACGGCCAGAAAGGTGAACCTGGTCAGCCTGAAGGCAGGAAAAGCACCGGGCAACGCAGAGGGGAGGTCTGATGGTGGGCGATCCACTCTGACGGTCGGTTCGGCGCAGACCTGCCCGGATGCTGCCGAAAGGCCGCCCCCTCCGCACCGGCAAACATCCGAGGAGCAGGAACGACGATGGCACCCGACCCGACAATCGCCCAGGTGACCATGACCCTCGCTGCGCTTGCAGCCACCGGGGCCACCCCGCGTCCGTCCGGGGAAACCCTGGAGCAGCAGACCAGACGAATCATCACCGGCATCGACGCGCAGCTGAGCGATCCCACCCTGGCGACGCAGGACGAGTGGGAGCTGGTGTGGCTCGCGCTGAGCGAGGCCAACGCCAATATGGCCTACCTCGTACGGAGCACCAACGGCTCGAACGAGTTCGCCGTGGTCGCTCGCGGAACGGACGCCGATTGGACCGACATTCTCGAGGACCTCGAGGTCGGCACGGTCGTCCCGTTCCCCGAAAGCGGATCGCCGAAGCCCATCTACGTTTCCAAGGGGGCAAAGGACGCGTTCACACGAGTGGTCACCGCCCGCTCGATCGCCTCTCCCTCCCCGAACGCCACGCTCGCTCAGGCGCTCTCCGTCGCGCTCAAGGCGGCGCCCTCCTCGCCGCAGCCGACCGTCTATCTGACCGGCCACAGCCTGGGCGGTTGCATCGCCAGCATGCTCGCGCCGCACCTACAGGCACAGACCTGGACGAACCAGCCGAAGTTCGCGGTGATGACCTATGCCGCTCCCACCGCCGGCGTGCAGAGCTTCGTCGACTACTTCGACTCCGTGCCGTGGGTCGCCGACGAGCGCCAGAACAACGCCTACGACCTGGTACCGCACGCGTGGGCCGATCTCGACACCACCGCCGACTGGTACCCGAGCCCGGGACCGCAGGCGACCGAAGAAGTGAAGCTGCTCATCGGGAAGATCGCCAGGCGCACCAACGGCAACGTCTACGTCCAGCCCGGCACGCTCTGCCTGATGAACACCGGATACACGAGCTTTTCCGAGAAGCTGGTCAACAAGACCACCCAGGACTTCCTCGGCCAGATCGCCTACCAGCACGCCAACTCCACCTACCTGGACCTGGTGGGGGCGCCTGACGTGCCTTCCCCGCCGGTGGTGACCGACCTGAGCCCCACCTTCGGCGCAGCAGGCGACACGGTGACGATCAATGGCAGGTATTTCAGTCCGGACAGCATGGTCGACTTCGGCCGCTTCGCCTGCGCCGAGGAGGACATCGACATCGACCCTTCCGGCCTAAAGATCACCGCCAAGGTCCCCAACGGAACGGGCGTCGTCCACGTCCGCGTCACCAACACCCTCGGCACCTCCCCGGCCATCGCGATGTCGCAGTTCGCCTATGGCGGACCCGCACCTGTAGTGGTCAGTTCGGTCAGCCCGACCAGTGGAAAGGTCGGCACCCCGGTCACCATCAACGGCGAGGGCTTCGCCCAGGGCGCCACCGTGCACTTCAAGGACAAGGCATCCGACTCGGTCGAGTTCGTCTCCACCGGCCAGGTCATCGCCACCGCGCCCGATCTGTTCGACGTCCACCAGACGGTGAACATCACCGTGACGGTCGGCAAGGCCACCTCCCCCACCAGCCCGGACGACGAGTTCACCTACACCGGACGCTAGGGCGTGTCCGCAAAGTCCCGTTCCTGGGCAGCCCTGCCTGGCGGTTGTGCGAGATGGGCGTCTTGACCGCTCGTACGCTCCTCACCCGAAGGCCGGTGGCAGAGCGGACCGTTTCCACTGGGAGGAGGCGTTGGAGCTGCTTGCTCCGGAGGTGTCGGGGCGAGCGTGATCACCGTTGTCCGGTTCCCGCTGCGCAGCGGCCCTGGCCGGCAGGGCGGTGGTGCCGTGGCTGGCGCGTTCGGCCTGGTGGGCAACTCCCCTTTCGGTAAGGCGAATTCGTACACACGAGGCAGGCGTGGTGCAGGCCACGAAGAATGCGTCGCGCGATCCGCATGGAGCGGGTGACGGGAATCGAACCCGCGCTCTGAGCTTGGGAATCAGGGGGCGTCGGGCCCCCAATGGCTTCCTGACGAGCGAAGACATCGCAACTGGCGTAGGGGGTGCCCGGTTGAATCCCTGCCCCTGGTTGACCGTTGTTCACCGGTCCATCTGGCACGGCACTGGCACGTCAGCGATGCGGGCTTCGGATCGCAGCATTCTTCCGGGTCAACAAGATCAACGGTGAGGGCTCGGGCAGCGGCCTCACGGTGAAGTCGATTACCGTGAGCGAGTAGTCGAACCGGACCGTGTAGTGACCTGTAGTGAGGGGTCCGCGAACATCGCGGGCCCCTGCTTTCTGATGGACCTGGAGACTGTGCGTGCCCATAGAGATGACTGATTGCTGGTTCGCGTACCGGCACAAGGACGTACTCTCCGAATTCACCTACTCCCTGAAGCCGGGTAGCACGGTTCTCCTGGGGCCGAACGGCGCAGGCAAGTCGACGTTGCTGTCCTTGGCGGCGTCCGTACGTCGCCCCCAGCGGGGCACCATCACCCACTGCGGAGTGCCGGCCACGAGCCGCGACTACCGGCGAAAAGTCGCCTGGATGCCGCAGAACATCACTGCCATGCCGGGCCTGACCGCCCGTGAGCAAGTTGCCTTCGTCGGCTGGACCAAGGGAATGAACCGAACCGACGCGTGGTCCAAGGCAGCCGTTGCACTGCGGCAAGTCGACCTTTCCGACAAGCAGAGCGTCAAGACCAAGACGCTCTCCGGCGGGCAGCTGCGTCGCGTCGGTGTCGCCCAGGCGCTGGTCCATGACGCTGAAGTCCTCCTGCTCGACGAACCCACAGCGGGGATGGACCCCAGACAACGTCGCTTATTCCGCGATGTCTTGGCCCAGCTCCCCTCAGGCGTAGCCGTCCTGCTGTCCACGCACGATGTGGCGGACCTTGCCGAGGAATCCGACAACGTCACCGTGCTGGACGGCGGAAAGCTCGTCTACGACGGAGACACCAGCGGCTTCCTCGCCCATGCCCCGCACGACACCACGCCGGCGCGCCGGGCGGAAGCCGCCTACAGCATGCTGTCGGGGAGCGACTCATGAATCTGAAGGCTCTGCTGCGCAGCTCCAGTGCCACCTTCCTCGCCGCGCCGGTACTTGTATTCACCTTCTTCGTGGCCTGTTCCGGCGGAAGCCTTGCTCAATACGACAACAGGCATCCCCCAACAGTGTCGGCGGCTGCCTTTCAGGCTCTGGTTCTCGCCGCCTCGGCCGCAGCCGGGTGTGGCGCGTGGGAAGCCGGACGGCTGCGGCAGAGCGGCATCTGGGACATGGCGCCATGGCGCAGCAGATACCGCATCGCGGCACAACGCCTGAGCCTGCCGGTGGCGTTGGGCGTCGGGGTGATGGCGGTGACGACCGTGATGCGATTCGTGCAGGCATCGGTTTTCCCGGATGCGGCGTCCCTGCCGGCCGTCGCAGTCGGGCTGCTGCTGCCCGTCCCCTACGCGGTGATTGGTTTCGCGATCGGGAACGTGTCCCGTTCTCCTGTGGTCTGCGCGCCGCTGGTGATGGCCGGGACGTGGTTCTTCATCGGCTACGCGGGAAACAACTCGACCGACATTCCCGGCACTCTGTGGCTGCGCCACGCAGCGGCCTACACCATGAGTTCGCCGGAGATCGATCAGGTCATATCACCTGCCGGCCTGCTGGTTCCCGTGATGTTCACGTGCACGGTGGCCGGCTCCGCGATGCTGCTGTGGGGCCCGTGGCGGTCTGCGGTCCGCATCACCCTGGCCGGCCTGGTGGCCGTGGCAGGTCTCGCCGCCTCCTGTGCGGTGACATCCGGCTGGGGATACCGCACCCCGATGATCACCTCTGCCCTGGCCGGGAAATGCAGCACCCGAGCCGGCGTCAACGTATGTGTCCCCGAGCTGTATCAGGACATGCTGCCGAGGGTGCGGACGACGGCGGGTCCGATCGTTGAGCGTCTGCACCGAGCGGGGGTGCCGGCGCCGGAAAGGGTCACCTACACGCGTCTTGAACCCGGCGTGGGCACGGGAGTGTGGCGCATCTGGTTCCTGCCCAGGACCAGCACGGACGAGCTTGCCGAAAGCGTGGCGCATGCTCCGCTCAGCGACGCGGAATGGTCGTGCTTGGGCCGCAAGGACTTCAGGCAGGCCGACGTCCTGGAGCGGTGGCTGCGCTCGACTGCCGGCCTTGAGGCCGGCGATTCCGTATCCGGCCGTGAAACCGGTGCCGCCGTGAAGAAGATCATGCGGCTCCCGGTGGGTGAGCAGGCCGCTTGGTTCGCCGAGGCGCAAGCCCGGGCCCGCAGCTGCGGGAAGGCCGGCTGATGTACTGGTGGATCAGGGCTCGACGTGCGCACATCAACATTCCGGTGGGGCTTGCCGTCTTCGCCGTGCTCGTATGGCTCTTCCGCGACCGGCTCGCGGCCATGCCGTCGCTGGCCGGTGGCAACGAAGTGCAGTTGATGTTGCTCGCACCTTTGTCGGTGTGTGCGGCCGTCATCGCGACGCTCTCTGCTCGGGTTCGCGAGGTGGAAAGCGCGGGCATCCGTCCGTTTGCGCGCATGGACGCCGTACTGGTCATCCTCGTCGTAGCGGCTGCCGTTGGCATTGGCTACGGCTTCTCCTGGTGCTCGGAGAGCGGTCGCTGGTCATCCCCCTTGCATGGATCTTGCTGGTCGTTGTTGAGGGCTATGACGGTCTCGGCCACCCCCATGCGTGGGCACTTCTCCCCGCGCCGGGGACGGATCTCCCCGTGCTGGCCGTGACCGCAGTGGTTTTCCTGACAGGGGTATTGCTGTCCTCGCGTGTAAAGAGCTGAACCGCACAGCGGACTCGGCTCGTTACCGGAAGCGTTTTCGCCCTGGAGCGCCAGGCAGCCACACTCCAGGGCGCCATACCGGACTGCCCGGCCATCGACATGGCACCGCGGTTCCGACGGTCGCGCTTCCCGCTCATCCTGGAGGACCCGGACCTCAACGAGGCCGCGGCCCCACCCGTCCACGCCTGGCGTGTGCCGAGCGGTGACGTCCATCGACGCCCAGCGCTCGGACCTTGAGCCAGTGGCAGAAATCCGCGAGCGGACCGGACGCCCTCGTGCCCGCCGCCCGTGTGAAGGCGGGCAGGAAGCCTCTGGTGCGGATCTGGTGCAGGACGCTTCAACCGGGCCGGCCAACAAAAAGGCCCAGGTCCCCGACCTGGGCCTCAACTATGGAGCGGGTGACGGGAATCGAACCCGCGCTCTGAGCTTGGGGATCAGGGGGTTTTCGGGTGCCCAATGCCCCTCTGAACAGCGAAGACGCAGTATCTGGGACGGGTGGAGCAAGCTGCTCTCTGCCCCTTGTTGACCGTGGTTTACCGGTCTCTCTGGCACGACACTGGCACGGTGGGCGTAGCGGCCGCGGAACGCGAGCATTCCTTGCAGGTGCTGGCCCGGTGCCTGCCACGGGCGCTGCTGTTGGCCCTACGTGGGTTGCACGCGTGAAGGAAGCACGTCTGTCTGGTGGAGGCGCGACACACAGCCCCAGATCCCAGCGGGCGGAGAGGACGGATTCCTGCCCGCTAGGCACTGGCACTCCGGCACGATGGCCTGCGTGACATATGTGGTGAGCATGGACACATGCCTTCCGGACGGCTCAGCTGAACTGGACGCTCTGCAGAGAGAGGGCGTCCTCTTCCTGCTCCGAAAGGGCATCGATGCGATCGAGGCTGTCGAGGGCCCCGATGGCGTGGAGGTCGAGATCTTCGATTCCATCTTGGCGGCTCACCCAGGTGGCGCTCTGCTGAAGCTGTTTGTGGAAGCGCCGGACCTGGAGACCGCCGAGGAGGCCGTACGGGAGGCCACTGGCGAGATCTTGGAGCAGTCGGAGCTGCTCAGCGAGTGGCAGATCACCAAGTGCGAAGTTGAGCTGCACCCGGACATCGCTCAGCAGAGCCTGGATGCCGCGGATGGCCCGGACGTGCCGCCCGCTGATCCTGCGGCGCGCGCGGCTCGACATGCGGAGGCGAGGGCTGAAGCCGCCACTGCCGGGAAACTCACCGACGAAGAGGTCGAATCGATGCGCGCCAAGGTCCGCGCAATGGCGCCTCGCCTTACCGCGTTCGGCCTCGACTCGTTCGGCTGGCACGAAGACGACGAAGAGTGCGACGTCGTGGGAAGCCTTCGCTGATGAATCCGTGCCGGATCCGTGGCGCGGGCAGGGAGGAGGCCGACGAACGGCCGGTCGCCACCGTCGCGGAGGTCTTCGACCTCGCCGACGTGATCGGGCTGCGCTGGCGGCTGATGATCCTCCTTGGCGCCTTCGCCTCGATGCGTCCGGAGGAACTGGCGGAGCTGCGTCGCAAGGACGTCGACCTGGACGAGGAATCGGTCTGGGTCAAGCGTGCCGCGCCGGAGCGGACCACGGGCAAACGGGTCATCGGCGATCCCAAGTCCCGCTCTGGCAAACGGGAGATCGTGCTGCCGCCATTCGTGCTGACCGATCTGCGGCAGCACCTGGACTGGTTCGCCGAGCCGGGGCCGGAGGGACTGGTCTTCGTCGGGGAGCGCGGGGCGCCCTTCCGCCGGTCCACCTTCGGGCGCAACCAGCACCTCTGAGGCACCAGAGGCGTCGACCGAGCTGGCCGAGCGGTAAAGAGGCTGATCGGTGACCTGGGCCGGGCCGACGAGGAGTCGGCCCGGCCTTTGCCGTACCCATTTCTCGTCCGCCCTCGATCGAAGGCGGTCTTGGGCCGGCGTCTCTTTCCCTGTATGTACTGACACGAGAGCCGAACTGGCCAGTGGCAAGTTCATTCGGAGGGGGACTCATGGCGATCAAGATCCTGCCTGTGGCGGAGACACAAGCCGAGTTAATCGATGCGGCCGTGGCCTTGGGCGACCGCTACACCAAGACGCTCGGGTTGCTCACGCCACCCGCGTACCGCAAGCACGCGAGCGACGACGGGCTGCTCGTTGCGGTCGACGAGGGCGAGGTGGTCGGGTACGCGCTCTTCGGGCTCCCGAAGCGGAGCCCGCACGTCCGGCTCGCGCACCTGTGCATCGCGAAGGAACACCGCGGGAAGGGCGCGGCGCGGCTGCTGGTGGAGGAGATCCGGCGCAGGCACTCGGATCGGCTGGGGATCAAGGCGAAGTGCCGTCGTGACTACGGGCTCAGCGAAATGTGGACGAGCCTGGGCTTCGTTCCGCAAGGGGAAGTGCGTGGGCGCGGACAGGACGGGGAGACCCTGGACGGGTGGTGGCTCGACCACGGTCATCCGGACCTCTTCGCCGACGTGGAAAGCGAAGCGCTCTTGGTCGTGACCGTGGACCACGGCGTGTTCGCCGATCTGCGGGGGCGGTCACCGGCGAGCGAAGCGGCACAGTCACAGGCCCTTGAGGCCGGCTGGTTGGCTGACCTCATCGAAATCGCCTTCACGCCGCAACTTCTGCACGACCTGCGGGCCATCGCCGACACGGCGGAGCGCAAGCATCAGCGGGCTGCCTCCCACGGGTTGCGTCGGGTCACCCCGGACGCAGAGGCGGCGGCATCACGATGTCACGAGTTGCTGGAGGCGGCCCGGACGTCCGAGGTTCACGACCTGCCAGCCGACTCCGAGCTGCTGCCACGCCTGCAGTACGTGGCCGAGACCTCGTGCGCCGGCCTGCAGGTTCTTGTCACCCGGGATCCACTGCTGCTGCAACTGGCTGATGTCGCCTGGAGCGTCGCCAGGGTCAAGGTGGTGGCACCGTCGGCGGTGACGCTGCACGTGGACGAGTTGCGACAGGCGCAGATGTACCGGCCGGCCGACCTCATGGGCACGGAGTTCCGCGCCAGTGAGGTGTCGCCCGGGGCAGAGGCCGAACTCGTCGCATTCTTCGACCAGTCAGGGGACGACAGAGGTTCGGCGTTCGCCAAGCGGCTGCAAGCCTTGGCCGCGGACTCGGTCGTGTGGAACCGCGAACTGCTTCGGGACGGGCAAGGCCGCCCGGTCGCGCTCTACGCATGGGCGATGGACGGGCGCACATTGAATGTGCCGGTGCTGCGGACCGCGACGCACCCCCTGGAAGAGACGCTCACGCGGCAGTTGCTGTTCTCACTGAAACGTCTCGGGCGGGAGTGCGGGGCCCAAGCTGTACGCGTCACTGATGCTTTCCCGTCGCCCGCCACCAAGACAGCCGCAGGTGATGACGGCTTCTTCGAGCACGATGGCGGGCTGGCGTCCCTGCTGGTCGACGTCTGCGGGAGCGCCCAAGAGGCGGCAGCCGTGGCCGGTGAGGCGGCCCGTGGGCTGGGGCGTGAGGAGACGGCACTTGAAGCCGGGTTGCCGGCTGAGGTGGCCGGCTTCGTTGAGCGGGCCTGGTGGCCGGCGAAGGTTATGGACTCCCTGATGCCGTCCTTCCTGGTGCCGATCGAACCCCGCTGGTCCACCGAGCTGTTCAACACTCCTGCGACGCTGCTGCCACGCCCCGATGAACTGGGGATCAGCAGGGAACACGTCTACTACCGTTCCTCCGGGCGCCGTGGTGAGAGCGTCCCGGCACGCCTGCTCTGGTACGTGAGCAAGGGTTCCTCCTACGAAGAGGGCCAAATGGTCATCGGCTGCTCGCAGTTGGACGAGGTGGTGATCGACGCGCCGGATGCCCTGCACTCGAAATTCGAACACCTGGGCGTATATGGTCGGGAGCAGGTACGCGCAATCGCTCGCCGCGATGCTTCAGGCCGTGCGATGGCCTTGAGGTTCTCGGACACCGAGGTCTTTCCGAGGGCAGTGTCGCTCCGGCGATTGAACTCACTGGCCGAAAGCCTGGGACTACAGTTTTCGCTGCAGTCGCTGTCGAAGATCAGCAACAGGCTGTTCCAGGCGGTCTACGAAGAGGGACACCGAAGGACGTGAACGATCTGGACCGCCCGATGCTGCTGTCCGTACACCCCCGCTTCGCCACCGCGATCCTGGCGGGCAGCAAGACGGTCGAGGTGCGCCGACAGCGCGTCGCCGCGCCACCCGGCACCACCGTCGTCCTCTACGCCACCGCCCCCACCATGGCCTTGGTGGGGCTGGCGCGCATCGCGGCAGTCAAGGTCGGCTCCCCGCGGGATGTGTGGCGCGCTCACCGCTCCCAAACAGGTATCAGCCGACGGGAGTTCGACGAGTACATGAGCGGCGCCACCCAGGCCAGCGGACTGACCCTCGAAGAGCCGCAGCCGTTCGAGGAGCCGGTGCTGCTCAGCGCTCTGCGTGCCGCTGGGACCTTCCATCCGCCGCAGAGCTACCGGTACCTCAAGGGCGAAGCGCTGAGGCAGGTAGCTGAAGCCTCGCCGTCCGCGGGTACCGTACTCAGCGGAATCCTGGGAGTCCCCGTGCCGGCGTAGGCGGGAGCGTCGGGCTGACGATTCGTCGTCCCGGATCTAGTAGTGCTTCATTGGGTTCTGGGTCTGCTCTTGGCGAGGGGTAGCCGCAGGTGGTGCAGATGCCGGTCCAGCACTTCAGCAGGTCTGAAAGACGTCGAGGGCTTGGTAGAGAGTCAGGCCGGCATCTGGGCTTTTGGGTCGAGCAGCCTGAGGGTGAGAGAGCCTGGGCGGTGGTGACGAGGATGGCGTGGAGATGCCAACCCCGCCAAGTGCGGCCTTCGAAGTGGTTCAGGCTCAGACCGTGCTTGAGTTCGCGGTAGTCTTTCGATGTGCCAGAGCGTCTTCGCCCGCCGGACCCTCGCCTCGGACAGTCGCTGCAGGCCCATCGCGTTCTTCCTGACCTGGCCAGCCGCGTCACTAACCTCCCCGGCCTCCTCGGCGATGCCGCGCAGCAGACTCCCGACGCCCTCCGCCGCGATACAGAGCCGCCCCTCCCGGCTCGTGACCACGTCCCATAACGCCCTGCTGACCGGACCACTCACACCGACCACTCCCCAACCGATTCCGCTGCCACGCACGGGTACTCGCAGCCGGCCAAGGACGCGCCTTGCGCCGGCGCTCTCACCGTGTGACTGGGCTCCGTAACGTATCGGTTCCTGGGGTCCGCCTACCGCCAACAGGGACTTCAGCGTCCTCGAGGACGAGACGCCGCCGTCAGGCCACGCGGCGGTGCGGCTTCGAAGAGCGCTCGCCTGCCACCCGCGCGACACGCTCACCGGATGTCCGATTTGCTTAGTGTCACGTCCAGGTCTCTGGTCCGGGCCGCCATGTCTCCCCGTGCGTGCGTCCACCGGGCCGGAGACCCAGCTGACCAACGACCCAAACCCGTATGGGCCTTCCGTATCGCCCCGTACACCGCTGCCGCTACGTTCGCGGTGCGGCCCGGTCACGGCTGTTGGGCTGCGGCGCACCGACCCGGACAGGGGTGCGCCGCGGCCAAGCTCCTCAAGGAAGCGCTCCTGGCCGAGGCGGTGAAGAAGCCGCGCCAGGTCGGCGGCGAGGTGCGCAACGGTATTCCTATCAGGCGCAGAGAGCTCGTTCTTGCAACTCCGGGTTCAGGTCCTCCAGCGGTTGGTGCGGCTGAGAGCGCAGATGTCCGCTGCAGCCCGGCCCGGGTGCCGCGTATGCGGCAGGAGTTGAAATGGTTAAGGCCTGCTGCGACCCGGTGACGAGATTGCCGTCGACCTGCGCACCCGGATTTCAGAAGCTGCGGCCAGCGGCCTGGCGGGATCGGAATCCGGCTGATCAATGGCTGAATCGCCAGCCCCCGAGTTGCCTTCGGTCTGCATCGTGAGAGGCACTGCGAGATGCATCGCCTATGTGAACTGCATGTTCGTCACCGTCTCTGGATGCCGCGTGGGTCCTGGCTGCGGCACGCAGCGCCACTTCGCGTCAACGCAGTGTTGATATTGTCGGTATGGAAGCGGGCTTAGGGGGGAGAGTGCGAGGGTGTCGTCGAAGACGTCTGTCGATCCGGGGGAATTGCGTGCCGCGGCTCACGCGGAGGACTCGATCTCCCAGGACATGGCGGACAAGAACCGCAAGGCGATCAGTACGACCAAGGACGCGGGGGCGTTGCTCAGGGGCTGGTCGTTGTCGGAGGCATTGCTGACTGTGGCCGATACCTGGGGGCCGGCGCTTGACGGCATGCGCCAGCGTGCCGCAACGGGCGCCTCCAATCTCAGGATCTGTGCCGACGGGCACGAATGGAATGACGCCGCGGCGTCCGAGGACTTTGAGGCGACGGGTGCCCAGGCCCAGTCGGCGCCGCAAACCATGTCCGCATTCGGTGGACCAGGGGGCGTTGGTTCGGAGGGCCGGCACGCGATGCCGGGTTCCGGGTTGCTGCGCGACAGTCTCCAACCCGACTCCACGATCGGCGGTCCCGGAGCAGTCGGGTCCGAAGGCCGGCACGCCACGCCTGGTGCCGCGTCGCTGCGCGACAGCCTCTCCGGTGACGCCGGTGCTGGTGGCCCTGGAGCAGTCGGGTCCGAAGGGACATCACCGGTGGCAAACCCTGCGTTTGTTGACCGTGGGGACGCTTCGCGTCCCGGTCGCGATGCCGGCGCGGAATGGACCACCGACGAGATGCAAAACGCCAAGCCAATGCGGGCGTCGACCGGGGATTCCCCCTTCGGGTGAGGATCGACTGACGGCGACAACCGTTCCAACGGGGGAGCATCAAGGAATTGACCAGTTATTACCTGCGACTGCTGAAGCAGGACTTCTCGGACTGCGATGAGGCAACAACCGCGTGGCATCGGCTGTCCACGCACATGGACGAGCTCAACAACCAGCACCGAGCAAAGGTAACCGGGCCGCTCCACGCGCACTGGTCCGGGGATGACGCCGACAGCGCGCTTTTCTACTTGGAAGACCTGGAAAGCCGGTTCGGCATCGTTCGCACTGAAGCGATGGCTATATCCGAAACGATCAGAGAAGCGGCGTCTGAGATGCTCGCTGCGCAGATTCACTTGCGCAGTACGGTCAAGGAATGCGAGGGCGAGGGCCTGTGGGTGGACGGCGGGGGAACTGTTCGCCCGCCCCAGGGGCCTGTATTTCCAGGTGAGGGCGAGAACGGCAAGTCGGAGTCGTTCGGCACGATACTGTCTTACCAACAAGAGATAAATCGTTGCGTGAATCGGGCGCGGGAGGCGAGTGATGAGGCGGCCAAGGCGTTGGGGCGCCTGAGCGGCGACATTCTGTCAGGCGATATCTCTGATCGGGCGGGAGAGGCGCGCGAGGATGTCAAGCAGGTTTCCAAGGACCTGCATACCGATATCGGCAAGCCTCACCCGCCGAGTGATCCCAAGGCTGCCGCAGAGTGGTGGAAACTCTTGCCGGAGGACATGCGAGAGTCGTACACCGCTCTGCACCCGGAGATCGTTGGCCGAACCGACGGGCTGCCGTCCACCACCCGTGACGACGCCAACCGCCTCGCCCTGGAGCAAGAGCTGGGCGCGATGGAGAACTACAAGTACCACGACAAGTACTCAACCGACGAGTACAACCAGCGGCTCAACAACCTGCAAATGCTGCAGACGGAACTGGACAAGCGCGACGGCGTCACCGGGGAAAAGCAGCTCTATGTTCTCGGCTTCGACTCCGAAGGTGACGGAAAGGCCATCTTGGCGATGGGTAATCCGGACACCGCAGACAACGTCGGCGTCCAGGTACCCGGCACAGCCACGACGATGGAATCCACCGGTGGACAGCTGCAACGAGTGGATGCGCTACGGCGGTCGGCCGAGAGTGCGGATCCATCGGCGAAGACGTCCATGGTCTACTGGCTCGGCTACGACGCTCCCGAGATCCCTGTCTCCGAGGCACAAAACTTGGACGTCGCCGGCACAGGCCGTGCCGACGACGCAGCACCGACTTTGCGGAACTTCACGCACGGGCTACGAGCCTCGCACGAGGGCGATGAGCGGGCCAACATGACCGTGATCGGTCACAGCTACGGCTCCACGGTGGTTGGAGCTGCTGCCGCACACAACGGTGGTCTGAACGTGGACAACATTGCCGTTGTCGGTAGCCCGGGTATGACGGTGGACAAGGCGGAGCAACTCAATATTGACCCCGACCACGTCTATGCCGGACAAGCCCAGGATGATGACATCAAATATGCGGGAGGGCTCTCTTTGGGCCCAGACCCTGCAGTACCGGGAGGGGGCTTCGGGGCGCACCGATTCAAGGTGGACACTGAAGGACATAGTGGCTACTGGGACGAATCCGAGTCCGGCCCGAGCGAGAGCCTCAAAAACCAGGGCAGGATCATTTCAGGTCAATCCCCCAGCGCAGGCCCCAAGCCACCCCATATGGAACCTGTTCCAACGCCGCCTGGTCCTCGACCAATTTTCTAGGGAGAGGAACATTCGTACCTCCAAGCGATTCTCACGACCCCGATCGGCTCTACCCTTCTGTCTGATTTCCCTGGCCGTCTTCTTCACCGGAGCCTGCATGTCCCCGCCACCGAGCGAAGATGTCAACAAGCCGCTGCCACGCAAGAGCCGCCAGGACTCTCTGGCATGGGCAAAGCAGTACACCTCGGCGATGGCTCACTACGCCGAGGTGGAAATCGGCCATCAATTTGGCCCGTTGGAGAACTTCGGAGATTGCGTCGGGAAGCACGACGAGGTGGCCGATGATGGCAGGTACAGGCTCACATACACGGTGTACGCCAAGCTTCCCCGAGACCAGCACATCGCCGCGGCCCGTAAGTTGCGTATGGCGCTGAAGGAGCACGGGGTGGAGATCACCGACTTCACCGAGCGGCCGGAAAAGCCCGAGGTCATCATGTACGCCAGACATCCTCGCGAGAAGTTCTTCGTGGTGGCAGACACTGTCAAGCCCCCAAACACCCTCCGACTGGAGGTCAGCACACCTTGCTTCCTCCCGCCCGGAGCCAAACAGCAGAAGTTCTGACCAGCTTCACAGCGGCGCCGCGACTGGGTAACCGCTCACCGGATCCGTGCGGCAGGCACCTGCGCCCAGCAGACCGACCGCCCATACGCCGATCAGCGGTGCACCCCAGCGGGAAGGCCCAGTACGACACAGGCCCACGGCGAACAGCAGCGACAGCAAGCCCGTGAAGAGGAAGTTGACGGTCTGCGCCCACCCTGCGCGGCCAAGGGTGAGCACACTGACGGGATGGTGGAACGGCTTGTAGTCCACACGGCTGGCGCCTTCCAATAGGTACGCGACGGTGAAGAGCGGGCCGACGACCATCCCGCAGGCAAGCAGCGTTTGGTTACCCCTCATGTCAATCTAGGTTGACGCAGCCGGTGGCTTACGTATGCAGGGGGCGGTCGCGATGTTCGGTGAAGCGCTCAACCGCAGGCGGTGCAGCAGTGCCTCAGCTGCGGCAATGCCGGCTATTTGCGACTGCATCGCTGCAGGTAATCCGGTGGAGCCTGATGCAGATCACATGGATCACGTCTCGCGATTCGAGATGACGGCCGATCAAGTCGCTCTGGGAGGGTGCGCGAGCGCCAATTCGGCGCAGTAGCTGGTGCGTTATGGCACGCGGCTGGCACGCGCTCCAAAAATGGTCTAGACAACGAACAAGCCCCAGGTCCCTGACCTGGGGCTTCCATATGGAGCGGGTGACGGGAATCGAACCCGCGCTCTGAGCTTGGGAATCAACGGCGCGTTGGGCGATGGCGGCGCCCTGAACTGCGACTATCTGGGTACGGGGCCTTGTTGGAGGCAGTCAGTTTGACCGCTGCTGACCCTGGTGTACCGCCCTAAAGGGCTGGGATGGGGCTGGCCCCGATGGGGTGGAGGCGGAGGCCACGTGGCGACGCGGGCTCGGGTGCGGAGAGGCGCAGTGGGTCGGCGCTGGCGCTGAGGTGCGCAGGCGCGAACGCGGCGAGCTACGGGATTAGCAGCCCTTGGTAGACCATGACGGCGTGTGGTCCAATCGCGCAGATTGGCGCTGTGCCGCCGGCGACTGTACTGCGGCCTCGCCGTCGACGGACTCCCTTCTGTGGAACTCACTCACGTCGTGAGCATCAATTTGCCTGGGGCGCTTCGTTGCCGGGCCGCTGCCGTCGCCCGGCAGCCTGCTTGGCTCGCAGTGCGGCGACACGCTCGCCGGGTGTGTACATGCAGTATGGGCACCCGCCAAGCTCCTCAAAGGTCTCCCGAGCACCCAAGTGTCCAAGATGGCAGCGGACAATCTCGGCCCGACGCCCTTCCACACTCCAGAAGAGCGGGATGCTGTCATCGCTTGCCATCGGATCTTCCTCTCAAGGCTGGCCTTGCCGGAGCGTTGCCGGCCACAACGACTGCGCGGCACCGGGCTTGAGGTTAAACCTGAGTCGCCCCAGGTGACTCGCCTTCCGCTGCCTGCGCACTCATGGCTATCTGGGCAGCTTCACAGGTCCACCACTTTGGCCCACGGGCCGGCGGATGTCCGATGAGGTCAAAACGGCGCGGGTGGGAAGCCAAGATGGAGTGCATACTCCAGGAAGCGCCTTTGCTGCGCTTGTCATGGGGCCACGCGGCCGCCACCCGTCGATACCGCCTCAAGGTGCCAGGCGACATTTGGAGAGCGTCAGCAATACCGTCCAGCGCTCTCTCACGCTGAGGCAACGGGGCGTCCACAGGTGCCACTTCCAGGACAAGATCCCCAAGAATGAACTGCAGTTGACTCTCCCGCTTAACCAACTCTCGTCCGCGTCGTATCAACTCTGGTGCAATACTCATCGAATGCTCTCCCGTGAGGCGGTATCTACTCGACCTATGACCTTGACGGGGCGCCCCCCGAAGCGCCCGTATGCGGTATTGCATGTCAACGACTTGGCGTCTTGCGGCTGCGCCGAGAGGTTGAACCCTTCGGCTTAGCCTCGGCGCCCTTCGCGGCAGCTTGCGGCGAAAACCCGGCTGCCTCCAAGAGAGCCATCGCGGCGAAAATATTCTCGCACTCGGTACGCAGTAGCCGCACTGTCGGCAGTTCCTGCGCCTCTGGAGGGAGGATCGCGATCGAACAGTTGTAGATTCGCTGCGCTTGCCTATAGAGGGAGCGGAGCCTGTCGGTCGCGTAGAGGGTGCACTTGTTAGGGTCCACAGTGATTATGTAGGCGCCGTGATGGTAGACCCACCCTTTCTTTTCGCTCTTGCACTTTTTGTCCTTGATCCAAGCCTTGCCGTACTCAAACTGGCCACGGGTATTGCGCCCCATGGCTTGCTTCGTCAGCAGACCAGCTTCGCCGGCGTTTTCGACTCGGTTCCAAATATCCTCTCCAGTGTCGTGCGCCGCTTGGCGGCGGGTTGCCATGATTATTCGCCTTCTTCATCCTCCAGCAAGCGCGCCAGCGCCTTATCCATGTCGGTCTTACCTGTCTTGATCGCCGTCTCGCACCAATCAAGGAACGAGCGGGCCTTAGTGATGTTGTCGAGCACCGCCTCCTTCGTATCTTCCGTGTAATCCTGGCTGTGGATCTGCGGGATAATCCGTTGGAAAGAGACGAAGAACGAGGCGAAACTGCCCAGCAGTTGCAGGATCTCCATAGGGGCGTCCTGGTATGAGACCTTGGTAGGTGCCTCTTCCTCTTCGATCTCTTCTTCCTCGGGAGTGAGTTCCGCTTCCGCCGCGGTCTCCTCATCCACCTGGCGCCAGTGTTCGTACTGAGCCTTGCGCAGGAGGTGCCGTGTGCGCGGATCGGCTACCAACCGATGCGTCAGCTCAGGGCGCTGTTCGAGCATCTCGCCCACGGCTTCGGCGGCGTCCTCATCGCCGCCCAGAAGAGTGCGAGCACGCTCAAAGCGCTCCGTGCGATTTGTTGGCGTGTGAGGCTTCTTGGAGTTGTCCGCGGCCCGGAGTGCCTCGTTGTACGTCCAGTGCCGTTCCTTGGTGAACGGGTCCAGAGGGTCCTTCCGGATCTTAATGAACCGGCTTCGCGTGGCGGCTAGTGCTGCGTGCACGGAAAATGACACGTCAGGGCGCCGCTTCTCTTCCGGCCATTGACTGGCAACGTAGTAGTAGTGGCGCAACGTGTTGGGGTTGATGCCGATCTGGTTTGCGTAGAGTTCGATGACCTCGGTTACCTCTCCATGGCCTCGTTTGTGACCTTGGAGTATATCGATCACCGTATCGCCCAGCTCAAACTGGATCCCCGACTGTCGCTTGACTAGTGCGCGTCCCTTTCGGACGTACTTACTCCACTCCGATTTGCTGTATCCGGCGGGGATAGTCATAACGGTCACTGGAGGACACCTTCTCCCCGCGCCATGAGATGCATCTCGATCATTGTGGGATGGCTGGTAGTGGGATGCATCTGGCGCGCGATGAATGTGCAAGGCCCCTGCAGAGGTCACCCTGCTTTCCCTTTTTAGCTCACTTTACGCTTTCGTCTAACTTTTTTCCTGCGCAAAGACGACCAGTCCGGCCTTTGCTGGTCTACGGCAAAACGCGACCACCAGGCCATGCACCGTTAGCGACTCCTGTATTACTGACCGTGATAGCCGCTCTCGCTGTGGTCACTGCCTTCAGGGGCCGGGATGCCCCTGCTGCTGCCAGCTTCGTTGAGAAACCTTTGGTCCTTGGTGAGGTGCTGGCGCGAGCACGGGCGATATGCCGCGATGTGGAGGAACGACACGTGCCTGTCAGAAGGAGCTGTCACCATGGCCAGCATGGCTGCCAAGAGGTGTGACCGCTGTGATCTGTACATCGGGGAAGGCTGCGACTGCCCAACAGACGGCTCGGCTCCGCGTGCTGACGGCACAGGCGCTTCCCTGCGGGGCGGGCAACAGTGCGTCGCTCCTCCCGACAGGATTCTGATCTCCCCACACGGGGTGGCTCACCTTCCGGACGCGTGCAACCACCATCCGGAACAGAGCCATCGAGATGCAGGGTGGGGATGGATCTCGCAGCCGGCGAAGGGGTTGTGGGAGGACATAGGCCCAGCGCGCCCTGTGCAGGCCACGGAGGGGGAGACGACTCTCGTCGCCCATCGCCGGTGTGGCAGCTGCTTGTCATAGTCCGGAATCAACCATGATCGCCATGTGGTGCTCTTCTGCCAGGGTCTGCGAGATCGTGTCAGGCGGTTATGCGCGATTGTGTCGCGTCCCGTCCCCTTGGTCATATGGCGCTATCCACGTCGCCGGCGCGACGCCCGATCCAGCTATCCACCGCCTCTAGAGGCCCCCGACTTCAGCAGTCACGGGGGGCCTCCCCCGGTGTCACGGATCTGGGGCGGGTGCTCGCGGACCAGGTCGAAGGGCCGACGATCTGTGCGTAACAGCCGACGAATGGCGCCCGCGACCAGCACGGCTTCCTGCGCGTACGGTCGCCATAGGTTGGCGGGCTGCGCCCAAACGGCGGGCGATAGCTCGGGCGGCCCGTCGGGGGCGGAGAATGAGCCGTTGCCGGGTGACCCGCTGTGGGGGCATAGCGATCTCTGCCCAGACGCATTTGCCGGAGGTGGTGTGCTCGGCACCGTGGCAGAGGGACAAGCGGTCGATTAGTGCCATACCGCGCCCGGACTCGTCCTCCGAATTCGCCCAGTGCGGAACAGGGAGGACGAGCGAGCCGTCGTAGACCTCGACGAGGATTCGCCGTCGGCTGAGGTTGGCGGACACTGTGATGGTGAGCATCGCGCCGGTGCCGTGCCGCACCGCGTTGGTGACCAGTTCCGAGGTGATGACGGTCAATGCTGTATCGGAGGACTCGTCGAGGCGGAGCCCCCACTTTTTCACCAGAGCCTGGAGACGGCGACGGCTGATCGGCACCGAGGTCGGATCGCGGACCAGAAGGAAGCTTTGGCTGTGGAGGCGCATGCCGGAGACCCTTCGACGGTTCTTCAGACCGGGGCTTGGGGCGAGGGGAGATCGCTGAGCGGCAGGCCGACGTGATTCACGGGGGATGCCTCCCTCAGCGCGGACGGCTGTGCGTGGGGGTGCCGTATGCCGACCGTTGTCGGTATGACAGCCCTCAGGGGGAGTGCGGCCGGGGAGGTCGCTATCCGGGTGGGCGGTGGTCTACGTCCTTGCTACTTCGTGGCGACGACGTAGACGCTTCCCCAGCGACGCTTCGGATTGGCGATCGTGGGGTCGAAGGTCCACGGCTCCACGGTGGTGAAGCCGGCCTCGGTGAAGAGCTGGACGAGCTTCTCGTAGTCGTAGGCCCAGAGGTGCGGGGTGTACTTGGGGTCGTCGTCCTGGTCGCGGAAGACAAGGTTGACTAGGTCGAGCCGGGTGTTGATGTCGTTGCGGCAGTCGCGCTTGGCATACCAACGCTCGACCATCTCGTCGGCGGGGTGCAGCGGCCCGGGGTACTGGCTGAGAGCGAAGGCGGCGTCGGGGACGCCGGTGATGATCTTGCCGCCCGGTGTGAGTGCGCGGTGAGCCTCGCGGACGTAGTTCTTGGCGGAGCGGGGGTAGTCGATGTGCTCCAGGAAGTGCTCGGAGAAGATCAGCTCGACGGTGTCGTCGTGCAGGGGGATGCCTTCGCGGACATCCCAGAGCAGGTCGGCCGGCGGGACGGCGTCGATGTTGAAGAAGTCCTCGATGCGGTGGTTTCCGCCGCCGATCTGGACCTTGGTGGGCTTCTGGTCGATGCGGCCGTCGGGCCAGGCCCGCTGGCTGGCGTGGTGATAGCGGTGGAGTTCGATCTCCCAGGCCGCTGTGCGGAGTGATCGGGCCAGGCCGTGGGTGGTGGAGGGCGCGCTCAGTACGGCGTCGATCTGCTCGCCGAGGAGGTCGACGGAGGGCATGCCGAAGTAGCTCATGGCGGGGCTCCTGGGAAGAAGAGGCAGCAGAGCAGCTGCTGGTGAAGGCGGCAGTGGTTACGCGGCGCTGGGCGCCGGGGCGGTCCACTGGTTGTTGCGCATGAGGGTGTACTTGATGTCCACCAGCCGCGGGGCGATGGTCAAGGAGAGCTGCTCGGCCGGGTGGAGGTGGCCCGCGTCGTCCTGTTCGGCGCGCCAGACGCGGTAGTCGAGGTTGGGGTAGGCGGGGTTGATGCCGATCTCGCCCTTGGGCATCGTCCCGTTGAACGGGGCGACGATGTCCATGTGGTTCCAGTAGTTCCAGGCTTGCAGGGCCTTGTACTGGTCGAAGTAGAAGTAGAAGTCGGGGTAGCGGCCGAAGGTGCGCAGTTCCCGGTGGATGAGGTGGCCCAGCAGGGGGCCGAGCTGGGTGGAGAGGGCGTCGAATTCCCAGCGCTTGTGATGCCAGGCTTCCGGGGCCTCCCCAGGAGCGAAGAGCCGGGCTGCGATGAGGTGGCTGATTCGTTCGACCAGGTAGTCGGCCGCGTGGTTGATCTCGATGGTCGGGTCGACCTGGTGGATGAGGTCGGCCAGCTGGCCGGGCCTGGGGCGGAACTTCGCGAGGTCGAACTTGCCGGCCATGTTCGGGTAGGAGGCGAAGAGCATCTCCTTGTACAGCCAGTTGTTCAGCTCTCCGATGTCGGCCAGGCGTCGCGTGTGCTGCGAGGTCGAGTGGAGCATCAAGTACTCCGCCAGCGCCTCGAAGTACAGGTAGCCGAGGATCGGTAATCGGGGGATGGTCTCGTCGAGTAGGCCGAGGAAGGGCCTGGCGGCGATGCGCGTGCCTCGGTAGGCCACGGCCGCCGCGGTGGCGAGGAAGGCGGCAGAGTTCTTCACCCTGGCCACGACGGTCTCGCGTAAGCGGTGGCGCTCGCTCTTGCTCAGCAGGTATTCGAGGTGGCAGTAGATCCGTAAGTGGATGAGGCCCAGCCGGAGATAGTCCACTCCCGCCAGGCCCCGGTACGCCTGCGGCGGCTTGTTGATCTCGAAGATCAGCGGGGTGGGTACCCGATCTGTGACTCCGAGCTTGGCCAGGAAGGCCGGCGCCTCCCTGGTCAGGACGTACGCAGCCAGGTTGTGCATCCGCAGGCCCCGGTCCGTAGCCGTGAGCGGGGCACAGTAGATGCTCCCGACGAGGCAGCCGCCGGACGGGTAGAGGACTCCTTGCTCGTTGATCCGTTCGAGGGCGTGGGTGACGTGGAGGAGGTGCAGCTTGCCGTTGCCGTTGAGGGCGTCGAAGAGGGAGTTCTGCCGCAGCAGGCGCCCGTTCGGTGTGGCGGCGAGCCGCTCGTCCCAGGTGGCCGACTGCCGGGCCAGCGGGTCGTTATCGACGTCGACGAGGGCGTGGTGTGGATCAGGCGTGCCGCACCGGAGCTGACCAATGGCAAGAAGGTGATCGGCGATCCGAAGTCGAGGGCGGGCAAGCGCGCGGTGTACCTGCCTGACTTCATCGTGCCCGAGCTGCACCGCCACCTTCAGTGGTTCGCGGAGAAGGAGCCGGACGGACTCCTCATCGTCGGCGAGCGAGGGGCCGCTCTGCGACGGTCCTCCTTCGGGCGCAAGTGGCGCAAGGCGCGCATCGCGGTGGGACTGCCGGACAACTTCCGCTTCTACGATCTGCGCCACACCGGCAACACCCTGGCGGCTGACTCTGGTGCGAAGCTCAAGGACCTCATGGTCCGCGCGGGCCAGTCCAGCCCGAAGGCTCAGCTGATCTACCAGCACTCCAAGAAGAAGCACCAACGCAAGCTCGCGAAGAGCATCGACGCCGAGGTGCGCCAGCAGCGCCGGGAGGCAGCCGAGCACCAGGCGCAGAAGCGGAAGCACTCCGGCTGAGGCGCGGTTTTCCCTAATCCAGAGGGCACGCGCAGCGTAGGCAGGACCGGTCAGCAACGCCGTTCCTGCCTACGCTGCGCTGTGCTTTGGGGGCTGATACTGGTGGGCTCACCTAATCAACTATCGCCAGTTCCCCGTAGAACCCAGCCTGCTGGTGGCCGTGTGGGGTCGCCAGGTCAACGGAGACGACGATGCCCGGTGATCACCGGGCATCGCCACGTCCGGGCCTATTCGCCGAGCCACTTACGGGCAGCCTCGTGGAATGCGTTCTGGATGGCCAGGCGCGTATCCATGCCCTGATCCCCCGCCGGCCTCGGTCGCAGAGGTTCCCCCCGGCTCAGACGTTCCCGGAAATCAGCCGACCCCATGACGTCCACCCAGTACCGATGGGCTTCCTCGGACACGTAGTCCGGCGCGATGACGTCGAAAATTCCGAGCAGCGTCATGGCCTCTTCAATGGCCTCGTTCATGCGCTGCAGGTCCGGCTCTCTTCGCCACGGCATCGCGTGATACCTGGCCGTCCTGACCGCGATCAGGAAATCTCCCACGAGCTTGCGGTGGTCGGCCTTTTCCGGTGCCCGCATCGCTGCCCTGCCTTGGTGCCGGGCACCGAGATAACCGGCTGCAGCACCGAGCAGGGCCGTCAGGATCGTTGTCAGCAGCTCCATGGAGCTCGTGTCTCCCCCCGCTAAGTGCACCATGGCGACAGACTACGGCCGCAGGTTTGACGGCTGATTCCGCTTCGAACCGTGCGGGCAGAAGATCTGGATCCGCCGTAGCTGCTAGTGGGCTCTCGAATTCGACTGCCGCCAGTTCCCTGAGGAACCCTGCCTGTTGGCGATCTTGCGTGATCTCCGGGGGCGTATCGGCTCCATGTCCCGCCGGTCTCGTTGCGGAGCCGGGTGGTGGGCTGCCGTCTGCGCCGCGTCCTCAGCAACGACGCCGCCCCGCTCAGAATCCGAGTCGCCGCCAGTCTCGTCCTGCTGTTCGCCCAGCCCCTCACCCGCATCGTCTGCCTGACGACCGACGACAGCCTGCACGACTGCCAGCAGGTCCACCTCCGGCTCGGAGACCCGACCTCGTCCCTGCCCACCCCGTCGCCCACCTCGTCCTGGATTACCTCCGCTCGCTCCCGGCTCACACTCTGGCGGTGAACCTCTCCACCCACTGGCTCTTTCCCGGCCGCCGCCCTGGCCAGCCGATGAACCCAACCACCTTGCTCGGTTCCCTCCGCGACCTCGGCGTCCCAGCCCAACGAGCCCGCACCTCCGCCATCCGGCGCCCCGTCCTCCAGGCCCCGGCACCCGTCATCGCCAAGGCCCTCGGCTACCACGACAAGACCGCCACCCGACTGGTCACCGAAGCGGGCAGCACTTGGAGTCGATACGCACCTGGAGACCACACACGCTGACAAGGCTTCCGCCACCCCGGAGGAAGAAGCGATGCCTCAACATGCGGGCATACCAGTTGGCCCCGAAACCCGTCGCGACCGCGTCACGGTGCTGCCACACTCGCGCCCATGAGCGATGACAGCGCCAAGACCATCGACGGAGCCACTGGCACTCACGTCATGGTCATCACCTACGAAGTGATGGATTGGGCGACGGAGGCGCTCCCGGCGCACGTACCGGCGGACGGCCTGAAGAAGTTGAAGCTGGCCGCAGGCGAGCATCTCGCGGCGATGCTGACGACCGCCTATCTCGGCGTCGTGCCGGCCGCCGTAGACGTCCACGGCGGCGTGGATCTCGTCTACCGCGTGGCGGACTCGGACAGCGACGTACTGTCTTCTCTGCTCGGCCGCAACGGTGTCGAGTTCGCTGACTTCGAGGTGAAGTCGATACCTGGTGACTTCCGCGAGCACAACGCAGCGGCCTCGCGGGCACTGAAACGAGGTGAGGAGCCAAACACTCATTGGTCGACGGTCGTGTCAGCGAACGATGTCGTCGAGGCGGCCCAGCCAATGATCGCCAAGGCCGCGAAGCAGTTGCGGGACAAGTCATCGCCCGACAGGGCGCGGGTGGTGTTCATCGTGTCCCACTTTTTCGACCGGCCCTACGTGGAATGTCTCGACCCGGTGATCGCGCACACGTTGACTGCCCCGATGCTGCCAGACGAGGTCGACGCCGTGTGGGTGTTCTTCGCGCCCTCGCACCTGGTGGTGTGGGCGGCTGTCGAGCAGCACTGGACGCAGCTTCTTCTCGGCAGTTTTAAGGAGGACGGGGCGGCCCCGGAGGTCGACTTCGGCATGCAGCTGCTGCAGCACTACGAGGGGCTGTTCCTGGAGCGGGCGGGGATCGACGGGCCCTCGCCCTTCTACTACGGCCTCAGGACTGGTGAGCTCGCATCCGCGGTCGACGCAGAGTGACGGCCGTCCGGAATACGCGACACCTCAACACGCGAGCTCACCAGTCTCAGGCCCCGTTTCCGGCGGAGTGTTCGCCGTCCCCAGCGCGTGTAGGGGGTCAGGCGAACTCCCTTACCAAGAGCCCATTTTGCATCCGCAATCTCACGACACCTCGGGCGCAAGTGACCCAAGCCACAGAATTCCCGTCTCGCTATTTGAGGAGATCGACTCTCAAGGTGCCTGGCCCGGTGCGGGAGCATGCGAAATTTAGACCTTGGCCAGCAGATGGGGCTGGTGGAGGGCTGGGTAACCCGAGAATGGTCCAGACAACAAACAAGGCCCAGGTCTCCGACCTGGGCCTCAACTATGGAGCGGGTGACGGGAATCGAACCCGCGCTCTGAGCTTGGGAAGCTCATGTTCTACCATTAAACTACACCCGCGTAATCCCGCCTCTGTGCGAGAGCGGAACATCGTCGCACACTCTACCCCATCGCCGACCCGCGGTGCATTTGGCGTGCCCGGAGGGTGTGGGGGGCGGGGTGTGGCGGGGGTGTGTTCCGGGGGTGGGATGTGGGTGCGGGGTGCGGGAGTTGGGGCGTACGGTGGGGCGGCGGAGTGCCGCGTGTGATGGCTTCCGGTTCATCCCCTAATGTGGCTTTTGTTGTCCACGCAGTTGGGAGAGGGACTTGATGGAGCGCACCGTCGTACGTTGTGCCGAGGGCCACGTGTTCAGCACCGCTTCGTTCCCGATGCAGACCACCGACCGGCTCGGTCCCGGACGGCTGTTGCGCTGCCCGCGCTGCGCTCGGCTGCGGCACTCGGTGCCCGTCGAGCACGCGAAGCGGTAGCGAGCGAGCGAAGCGTGTGCGGAGTGCGGAAGCGATCAAGGGCACCACGTACTTCGTGGGGTTCGTGAGAGACGCCAGGCACTTCGTGGGAATCGTGAGAAAGGACGCCACGGCACTTCCGTGACAGTGGCGGCCGGGGCCCTGTGAGAGAGGCAGGGGCCGGCGAGAGGACGAGGAGTGGGCGAGGGGCCCGGTCTCCCTGGTGGGGGGCCGGGCCCTCGTCGTGCGGGCGCGTATCCTCATCTGCGTGCTTCTCTCAGACAAGGACATCCGGGCCGAGATCGATGCTGGTCGGGTGCGTATCGACCCCTACGAAGAGTCGATGGTGCAGCCGTCCAGCATCGACGTGCGGCTGGACCGCTACTTCCGGGTGTTCGAGAACCACCGGTACCCCCACATCGACCCCGCCGTCGAGCAGCCCGACCTGACGCGTGAGGTCGTGCCCGAGGGCGATGAGGCGTTCATCCTGCACCCGGGTGAGTTCGTACTGGCCTCGACGTACGAGGTCATCACGCTGCCCGACGACCTGGCGTCCCGGCTCGAGGGGAAGAGCTCGCTGGGGCGGCTGGGGCTGCTGACGCACTCCACCGCCGGGTTCATCGACCCGGGGTTCAGCGGGCACGTGACGCTGGAGCTGAGCAATGTCGCCACGCTGCCGATCAAGCTGTGGCCGGGCATGAAGATCGGGCAGCTGTGCATGTTCCGGCTGACCTCGCCGACCGAGCACCCGTACGGCAGTGAGAAGTACGGCTCCCGCTACCAGGGGCAGCGCGGACCGACGCCGTCCCGGTCGTTCAAGAACTTTCACCGTACGCAGGTATGACACGGCCGCGTCGGTGTGGGCGGCGCGCTCAACAGGGCGGGCGCGTGGCAGAGGGTGTGGACACAGAGGGTCTGAGAGAGATACGTGAGTGACGTGCGGGAGAACCTGACGTACGAGCGGTTCGGCGGGGCGATCCGTGAGCTGGCGCAGACGATCGCCGATGACGGGTACGAGCCCGATGTCGTGCTGTCGATCGCCCGCGGCGGAGTCTTCGTCGCCGGCGGTCTGGCGTACGCGCTGGACTGCAAGAACATCCACCTGGTGAACGTGGAGTTCTACACCGGGGTGGGCACCACCCTGGAGATGCCGGTCATGCTGGCGCCGGTGCCGAACGCGATCGACTTCTCGGAGAAGAAGGTGCTGATCGCCGACGACGTCGCCGACACCGGGAAGACGCTGAAGCTCGTGCACGACTTCTGCCAGGGGACGGTGGCGGAGGTCCGCAGCGCGGTGATCTACGAGAAGCCGCAGTCGCTGGTGAAGTGCGAGTACGTGTGGAAGCGCACGGACGAGTGGATCAACTTCCCGTGGAGCGTCGAGCCGCCCGTGGTGCGGCGCGAGGGCCAGGTTCTCGACGCCTGAGATCTCAGGGCCGGCCGACTGCCGCTCCCGGTAAGGGAGTTGGGGGTCGGCCGGCTTTTTGCTGCGCCGCTTTCGGCCAATCCCGTCGCGGGTGTTCCGCTGTGGGCCGCCTCCGAGTACAACCCGCGGTGACGGCAGACGGAGGGGAGACCCCATGGTGCGGGCGAGACGCGGGCGAGGGACGTTACGCGGGTGGAGACACGGGCCGTGTACGGGGCGCGGGCGGCGGCTGCGGGCCGTCGTGGCGGTCTCGACGGCGGCGCTGACCCTGGTGGGCACGATGGCGGCGGGCGGGGCGAGTGCCGCCACCGGGGCCGCGGGGGGCGCGGAACGCGCCGGACCCGTGGCCACCCGGCCGCTGGCGCCCGCGCTGGAGCAGATCCGGGCGCGGGAGGCGAAGCGGCTCTACGGGGACCCGGCCGAGCGGCCCCTCGGGGAGCGCAAGACCTCGGTGATCTCGCTGGGGGACAGCGAGATCTCGGGGGAGGGCGTCGGGACGTACGAGCAGGGCACGGACGGGCCGGACAACTGGTGCCACCGGTCACCGGACTCCGCGATCCACCGGACCGGGATCGGCGCGGAGGTGACCTACAACGCCGCCTGCTCGGGCGCGGGCAGCGACAACATCGTGATCGGCGGCAGCAAGCAGTACGCCGACGAGCTGGTGCAGAGTGACAGCCTCGCCGTCGCGGCCCGCAACACCCGGCTGAAGATGGTGCTCCTGGTGGCCGGCGCCAATGACGACCTGCAGTTCGGGCCGGTGATGACGGACTGTGTCACCCGCTGGTTCCTGCTGCAGGGCACCTGCGAGCCGAAGTACCAGCCGGGCTGGCAGGCACGGGTCGACGGGCTGGTGCCCAAGGTCAACAAGACGGTCGGTGACCTGCGGACCGTGATGCGGGACGCGGGGTACGCGGACGGCGACTACCGGCTCGTGGTGATGTCGTATCCGAGCCCGATCGGGCCGGACGTGGAGGACAACCCGCGGTACCCGGGCAAGCTGCTGGGCGGCTGCACCGGCTACACCTCCGATGCGGGCTGGGGGCGCAACGCCGCCGTGCCGGCGTTCGAGAAGGGGGTGCGGAAGGCCGCGCGGGACAGCGGCGCGACCTATCTGGACGCCTCGCGGCTGTTCCACGGGCACGAGGTCTGCATGGAGGACACCTGGGCCCGCGGCCTGTATGTGAACCTCTCCAACCCCTTCCCGCCGAACTCCAACTCGGTGCGGCAGTCCTTCCACCCGAACGCCCGCGGGCACGGCGCCTTCGCGTCCTGTCTGACCCAGCTGTACGCGTCCGGACTGCGCGAGGCCTCCTGCGCCGACCCGGCGAGCACCGGGCAGCCGAAGCTGTACCCGGTGGCCTGGGACGACGCGTACCGGCCGCTGAAGAACGCCGCGACCGGGAGCTGTGTGGACGCGGCCGGGGGCGCCAGCCGTAACGGCACGGCGGTCGGCGGCTGGGACTGCCACGGCCAGCGCAACCAGGGCTGGTGGTACGACACGGAGCAGCGGTCGCTGCACGTGGAGCTGACCCAGGACCGGTGCCTGGACGTGCCGGGAGGGCGGTACGAGGCCGGGGCCGCCCTGGTGCTGTGGAACTGCTCGGGCACGGCCAACCAGCGCTTCGTACGGGCCGACGGCGGCACGATCCGGCCCGCCGCCGCGACGTCCCTGTGCCTGACGCTGGCCGGGACGAAGGAGCCGCTGCGGCTGCAGGGGTGCGACGGGTCGGCCGGGCAGCGGTTCGCCTAGGGCCGAACGGTTCGCCTGATGGGCGAAAGCACGCGAGCCGCCGCATGGCGAGGGGCCCGCTCCGGAGCCGGGTGCTCCGGGGCGGGCCCCTCGCCGTGGCCGGTGTGGCCCCTACAGGGTGCCGAGCTTCACCAGGGCGAGCAGTGCGACCAGCTGGATCGCGGCGGCGCCGAGCGCCTTGGGCCACGGCAGGTCGTGCGACTTGCTGACCATGGAGGTGAGCAGATAGCCGGTGGCGAGCCAGGTCAGCCAGCCCAGGACCTGGACCAGGGTGCTGTCGCCGCCGAGGAACATCGCGAAGAGCAGCCGGGGCGTGTCCGAGAGCGTCATGATCAGCATGGCCAGGCCGATGGTCGGCTGCCAAGCGCCGTCGCCGCCGAGCTGGCGGGCCATGGTGTGGGTGACCGCGCCCAGTATCAGGCTGCCGACGATGAACATCACGGCGGTGATCCCGACCCACGGGATGATGTTGGAGAGGGTGGCGTTGAGCACATCCTCGCGGGCCTTGTCGAAGCCGAAGACCGCGAGCACGCCGTAGACGAAGGTGACGATCAGCGCCGGGACCCAGACCGCGTGGTCGCGCATCTGCCAGAACGTGGCGTCGGGGCGCAGCACGATGCCGGACAGCAGCTGCTTCCACTCCAGCCGGGGGCCGGCCGGGGGCGCGCTGGTCTGGCCGGCGCGGTAGGTGCCGCCGGCCCCGTACTCGTCGCTGCCGCCGTCGTGGGAGCCGGCGGGCGGGCCGTAGGCGTCCGGGGCGTCACCGACGCTGAACTGCTGGGTGTGACCAGCGTTGTTGTCGTTCGAATACGGTGCGTAGGACTGCTGGGGTGGGTAGCCCCCGTCGCCGAAGTACTCGGGCTCGCCGTACTGCCCGTGCGGCTGCCCCTGCGGTCCGCCGCCGTACTGCTGCGGTGCCGGCTGCCACTGCCCAGGCGGCGAGGGGGGCTGCTGCCCGTACGGCCCTTGCTGCCCGTACGGTGCCTGCTGCCCCTGCTGTCCCTGCTGTCCGTTCTGCGCGGGGCGGGCATCCCGTCCGCGACCCATCCTGAATCCAGCCACGTACTCGAAAGTACCTGGTCCGCGTGGATCGGGTGGCGGAGCCGGGGGGTCGGGCCCCGGTTTGCTGCTGACCTGTGACATCCCCTAAGGGGTTCCCCGAGGGGGAACGGGGCCGCGGGCCGGTGTCCAGCGGAGGGTGAGGTCCGCCAGGTTCTCCATGTTGGCGCTGCCGTCGTTGGCGGCCACGACCCGGAAACCGTGGTGGGCGTAGAACGCCCTTGCGTCGGTGTTGAGTTGAAAGACATGCAGGTACAGGCCGTCGGGGCGGTGCCGGCGGGCCGCGGCGAGGAGAGCGGAGCCGATGCCGCGGCGCCGGACGTCGGGGCGGAGGTAGAGCTGTTCCAGCAGCTCGTCCTGGAGGGCCGCGTAGCCGAGGACCTCCGGGCCGCGGACCGCGACGAAGGTGTGACTCTGCGGCAGGACGATCTCCCGTATCCAGCGGGTGACCTCGTCGTGGGTACGGCGCTGGGGCGGCAGATAGGGCATGGTGGCCCGCCGTGACGCCTGGTGGACGGCGGCGATCGCGGGGGCGTCCGTGGGGAGGGCGAGCCGGATCGTGACGGGCGGGGCGGGCGGCGTCTCGCGGGGGGCGGGGCGTGCCGGAGCGCTCGGATCGTCGGCCGTGCCCGTGTCGGTGTTCATGGCCGTCATGCTCGGATGCGCCCCGGGGCCGGGCAACTGTATTAGCCACGGACCACAAATCAGCTGGTGGGCCGTCAGGGGGCCCTGAAATCAGCCGTGGTGAAGGAGAGGACGGGCCGCGCGGAGAGACCTGACGGGCCGCCGGGGAGGACCGTCACCCGGTCGTGGGCGCGGCCGCGCCGGGTGAGGAGGACGAGGTCGGCGTGGCGGTCGCCGTCGAAGTCGGTGAGGGCGAGAACGGTGGAGTGCGGGCGTCCGGCGCCGGGCAGACGGGGCACGGCGAGGCGGTGGACGGTGGCGGACAGCCCGTGCGCGGTGCCGCTCAGCAGGGCGGGGCGGGTGCCGCCGATCACGAGATCCGGGTGGCCGTCGCGGTCCGCGTCGGCGGTGGCGAGGGTGGGAACGCCGCCGGTGTGCGTACGGATTCCGCCGGGGCGGCCGCCGACGGACAGCAGGCCGTCGGTGTCGGCGGTGACGGAGGTCACGCCCCGTCCGGCCGTGGTGAAGCGCCCGAAGACCGTGGCGTAACCGGGCGGGTAGGCGGTCCGGCCCGCGCGGAGCGGGCCCCGGGGGCCGCCGAGGGCGAGGCGGCCTCGGGCGCGGCGGCCGGGGTCGGCGGTCCGTACGAGGAGGTCGTCGGTGCCGTCGCCGTCGAGGTCGGACGAGGACAGGGGCGCGGTGGTGGTGAGGGCGGTCCCGGGGATGGCGACGGGCGCGCCGGCCGCCTTGGGGGCACCGGCGCGGGTGAACGGGCCGCGCAGATAGCTGATCCGGGGGCCGGAGGCGGTGACGGCCAGGTCGTCGGCGCCGTCGCCGTCGAAGTCGCCGCAGACCGGCTGGTCGGGCCATTCGTTGCCGAAGCGCGCCCGGTCCGGGATGCGCAGTGTCACGGCGCGGGCGGCGCCGAGGCCGCGCGGCGAGCCGAAGAGGAGCTGTACGGGGACGGGCGGGCGGCCGATGCCGTCGTAGGGCGGGTCGGTGGTGACGACCAGGTCGCTGAAGCCGTCCCGGTCGAGGTCGCAGACGGTCTCGGCGTCGAAGGACGCGGGGGCGGTCCCCTTGGTGGGGGCGGCGTGGCGGGCCGGGGTGAGCAACTCCCGGGTGGCCGGGGCGAGTCCGTGCGCGGAGCCGTAGACGATGCCGATGCCCGGGTCGTCGTCGTGGCCGCCGGCCGGTGCGAGCAGGCTGTCGAGGACGAGGTCGGGGTGGCCGTCACCGTTGAAGTCGTGGGCGGTGCGGCTGCCGTGGCCGGCCGGGACGGGGCGGGCCCGCGGCAGTGAGGAGGCCCGGTGCGGCGCGGCGGAGCGCGCGTCGCCGGAGGAGGAGAGCGGACCGCAGGAGCTGAGCAGGAGGGCCAGCCCGAGCCCCGCCGTCGCGGCGAACCGTCGTCCCATGCCGTCCCCACCCCGCCCGTCACTCGTGTCGTCCCTCGCGGCTCCCGATGCTTCCCGGTGGCCCGCCGCCCCGCAACGGCCCCGTACGGGACCGGAAAGGCCGGCGGCCGGGCCCCTGCGAGGGGACCGGCCGCCGGCCGACGCTGCTGTCCGTGCCGCTACTTCACCGGCTCCGGCTCCGGGGTGTCCTCCGGCTCCGGGTCGCCGGCCGGGTCCACGGGCGTCCTGACGGAGTCCAGCAGCAGCTGGGCCACGTCGACGACCTGGACGGACTCCTTCGCCTTGCCGTCGTTCTTCTTGCCGTTGACCGAGTCGGTCAGCATGACGAGGCAGAAGGGGCAGGCCGTCGAGACGATGTCGGGGTTGAGCGACAGGGCCTCGTCGACGCGCTCGTTGTTGATGCGCTTGCCGATGCGCTCTTCCATCCACATCCGGGCACCGCCGGCGCCACAGCAGAAGCCGCGCTCCTTGTGGCGGTGCATCTCCTCGTTCCGCAGGCCCGGCACCTTGGCGATGATCTCGCGCGGCGGGGTGTAGACCTTGTTGTGGCGGCCCAGGTAGCAGGGGTCGTGGTAGGTGATCAGACCCTCGACCGGGGTGACGGGGGTGAGCTTGCCCTCGTCCACCAGGTGCTGGAGCAGCTGGGTGTGGTGGATGACCTCGTACTCGCCGCCCAGCTGGGGGTACTCGTTCGCGATCGTGTTGAAGCAGTGCGGGCAGGTCGCGACGATCTTCTTCGACGACTTCGGCTTCTTGGTCGACTCGTCCTCGTCGTCCTCACCGAAGGCCGCGTTCAGCGTGGCGACGTTCTCCGCGCCGAGCTGCTGGAAGAGGAACTCGTTGCCCAGACGGCGCGGCGAGTCACCGGTGCACTTCTCGTCGCCGCCCATGATCGCGAACTTCACGCCCGCGATGTGCAGCAGCTCCGCGAAGGCCTTGGTGGTCTTCTTGGCGCGGTCCTCCAGGGCGCCGGCGCAGCCGACCCAGTAGAGGTACTCGACCTCGGTGAGGTCCTCGACGTCCTGGCCGACGACCGGGACCTCGAAGTCGACCTCCTTGGTCCAGGCCAGGCGCTGCTTCTTGGCCAGGCCCCAGGGGTTGCCCTTCTTCTCCAGGTTCTTGAGCATCGTGCCCGCCTCGGACGGGAACGAGGACTCGATCATGACCTGGTAGCGGCGCATGTCGACGATGTGGTCGATGTGCTCGATGTCGACCGGGCACTGCTCGACACAGGCGCCGCAGGTGGTGCAGGACCACAGGACGTCCGGGTCGATGACGCCGTTCTCTTCCAGGGTGCCGATCAGCGGGCGCTCGGCCTCGGCCAGCGCGGACGCGGGGACATCGGCGAGCTGCTCGGCAGTCGCCTTCTCGTTGCCCTCTTCGTCCTTGCCGCCGCCCGCGAGCAGATACGGCGCCTTGGCGTGCGCGTGGTCGCGCAGCGACATGATCAGCAGCTTCGGCGACAGCGGCTTGCCGGTGTTCCAGGCGGGGCACTGCGACTGGCAGCGGCCGCACTCGGTGCAGGTGGAGAAGTCGAGCAGGCCCTTCCAGGAGAAGTGCTCGACCTGGGAGACGCCGAACTGGTCGTCCTCGCCCGGGTCCTCGAAGTCGATCGGCTTGCCCTCGCTGGTCATCGGCTGGAGTGCGCCGAGGGCCGTGCCGCCGTCCGCCTCACGCTTGAACCAGATGTTGGGGAAGGCCAGGAAGCGGTGCCAGGCCACACCCATGTCGGTCTTCAGCGAGACCGTGATCATCCAGATGAAGGACGTCGCGATCTTGAGGGCGGCGAAGAAGTAGGTGAGGTTCTGCAGGGTGCCGAGGCTCATCCCCTTGAAGAACGCGACCAGGGGGTACGAGACGAAGAACGCCGGCTCGTAGTGGTCGACGCCGTGCTGCGCGCCCTCCAGGGCGTGCAGCGTCACGATGCAGATGCCGACGATGAGGATGACGGTCTCGACGAAGTACGCCTGGCCGGTGTTGGAGCCCGCGAAGCGGGACTTGCGGCCCGCGCCGCCGGGCCGGCTCAGCTGCCGGACGACGATCAGGACGATGATGCCCAGGGTCGTCATCGTGCCCATCGCCTCGACGAACATCTCCCACGGCAGCCAGCCGCCGATGACCGGGATCAGCCAGTCGGCCTGGAAGAGCTGGCCGATGGCGTTGACGATCGTCAGCAGCAGGGTGAGGAAGCCCACCGCCACGAACCAGTGCGCCACGCCGACGACGCCCCAGCGGTTCATGCGAGTGTGGCCGAGGAACTCCTTGGCCACCGTGACGGTCCGCTGGGCGGGAGCGTCGGTCCGGGTTCCTGCGGGCACCGGCTGGCCCAGTCGCATCTGCCGGTAGATCTGCAGGAGGGCGCGGCCGAACAGCGCCACGGCGACCGCGATGAGCACCAGCGACACGATGATCGCGGCGAGTTGCATGGGAGGCTCCTCGTACCTGCGAGAGCGGAAAACGGTGGGGACTACTAAGCAGTAACTTTTTTGGTCTGCGGCTGAGGTTACCCATTCTCCTCCGCCCCATGAAGCCGCCCGGCCGGTGATCTGCGTCGCGAAGGCAACCCTCTGTGCGGCTCGGGCGTCCTGGTGTGGAGCCGTGGTGACGATAAGGGCGACATAAAACTTGAGCGCGCCCGACTCAGGTCTGTTGACAGGATTTCCCCGGTGCTGCACTCTTGAGCCTGTTCCACTCAAGTCAGCTGGAGGAATTGAAATGGCACGTGCGGTCGGCATCGACCTGGGCACGACGAACTCCGTCGTCAGTGTTCTCGAAGGCGGTGAGCCCACCGTCATCACCAACGCCGAGGGCGCCAGGACCACGCCGTCCGTTGTCGCCTTCGCCAAGAACGGCGAGGTGCTGGTCGGCGAGGTCGCCAAGCGTCAGGCGGTCACCAACGTCGACAGGACCATCCGGTCGGTCAAGCGCCACATGGGCACCGACTGGAAGATCGACATCGACGGCAAGGGCTTCAACCCGCAGCAGATGAGCGCCTTCATCCTGCAGAAGCTCAAGCGCGACGCCGAGGCTTACCTGGGCGAGAAGGTCGTCGACGCGGTCATCACCGTTCCGGCCTACTTCAACGACTCCGAGCGACAGGCCACCAAGGAGGCCGGTGAGATCGCGGGCCTCAACGTCCTGCGCATCGTCAACGAGCCCACCGCCGCCGCCCTGGCCTACGGCCTGGAGAAGGACGACCAGACCATTCTGGTCTTCGACCTCGGTGGCGGCACCTTCGACGTCTCGCTGCTGGAGATCGGCGACGGCGTCGTCGAGGTGAAGGCCACCAACGGTGACAACCACCTCGGTGGTGACGACTGGGACCAGCGCGTCGTCGACTACCTGGTCAAGCAGTTCCAGAACGGCCACGGCGTCGACTTGGCCAAGGACAAGATGGCCCTGCAGCGCCTCCGTGAGGCCGCTGAGAAGGCGAAGATCGAGCTGTCGTCCTCCACCGAGACGACGATCAACCTTCCCTACATCACCGCCTCCGCCGAGGGCCCGCTGCACCTGGACGAGAAGCTCACGCGCTCGCAGTTCCAGCAGCTCACCTCGGACCTCCTGGACCGCTGCAAGACGCCGTTCCACAACGTGATCAAGGACGCGGGTATCAACCTGTCCGAGATCGACCACGTGGTCCTGGTCGGCGGCTCGACCCGTATGCCCGCCGTCGCCGAGCTCGTCAAGGAGCTGACCGGCGGCAAGGACGCCAACAAGGGCGTCAACCCGGACGAGGTCGTCGCCATCGGCGCCACCCTCCAGGCCGGTGTCCTCAAGGGTGAGGTCAAGGACGTCCTCCTGCTGGACGTCACCCCGCTGTCCCTCGGTATCGAGACCAAGGGCGGCATCATGACCAAGCTCATCGAGCGCAACACCACGATCCCGACCAAGCGGTCCGAGATCTTCACGACGGCCGAGGACAACCAGCCGTCCGTGCAGATCCAGGTCTACCAGGGCGAGCG